>NZ_JBEZUZ010000096.1:0-28916 GCF_040636735.1 Streptomyces sp. NPDC035033
GCGCCGATGGTACTGCAGGGGGGACCCTGTGGGAGAGTAGGACACCGCCGAACAATCATTGTGGGAAAGCCCCGCACCTTCTGGTGCGGGGCTTTCCTGCGTTCCGCGCCCGAATCGCCGCAGGCTTCTACATCGTGATCGCATCAGCCACCGCAAGATCGTTCCACGACGTCCGGTCCAAGGCCGAGAATGCGCGTATGACTGAAGAACTGGTGAGGTTCCTTGAGGCGTGGCAGGCCGAGGAGGTCGAATTGGCCCGGCGCTGTGACGGTGACGGTTGCGGGGAGTGGTCTGCCCAAGGGCACACGGTCGACTTCTGCCAGGCCGACCTCTCCGGGTTCCACCCCGCGATTGCTCTGCATGTGGCTCTGCACGACCCGGCCCGCGTCCTGCGCGAGGTCGAGGCCAAGCGGCGCATCCTGGCCCCTCACGCCCGTGATCCCTGGCCGTGCCACGACTTGCGTGACCTCGCTTCACCCTACGCGGACCACCCCGACTTCCCTGCCTGGGCGTGAGACAGAGCGGCTGACAGGCGAAGCTCACGGTATGCCGGCCGCGAAATGAGACCGGTGTCTGGCCGTGCGCGTGTTCGGTCCGGCCTGGCCGACGGTCCACTGATGCTTTCCTTGCTCGCTGGAGCTAGGGGCGGCTCTTGGGCCTGTCCGGCCGATCATGTGCGGAGCCAGATCGCAACTGCCGCCGCAGTGGCGGTGCCGAGGAAGACGTAACCGCGCTTGTCGTAGCGAGTGGCGACCGCCCGGAACTGCTTCATGCGGTTGATCGCCCGCTCGACGGTGTTGCGCCTCTTGTGGCGGTCCTCGTCGAAGCCGGGCGGCCGCCCACCTCGTGAGCCTTTGCGTAGGCGGGCTGCCTGGCTGTCACCCTTCTCCGGAATCGTGTGGCGGATGCCCCGCCGTCGCAGGTACTCGCGGACGGGGCTGTTGCTGTAGGGCTTCTTGCGTGGTCGTCCCAGACCAGGACTGGAGACTCGGATCTTCTCCAGCACCGCGATGAACTGGGCGCAGTCAGCTCGCTGACCTGGTGTGACGATGAGGGACAGCGGACGGCAGCGACCGTCCGCGCTCAGGTGGAGCTTGGTGGTGAACCCGCCGCGCGAGCGGCCCAGGCCCTCGCCTCCAGCACCACCTCCACCAGGCGGGCGTGCAGACTCTGCCACGGCGCTTCGTCCTGATGTTCTGGCTCTTCGGCCCCCTTCGAGCCGGGCCTCGACGGTGGGTCGGTGCGAGCGCCCGCCGCATGCTGGTGCGCCCGCACGATGGTGGAGTCGACCGAGATGTCCCAGTCGATCTCACCCGCTGCATCGGCTGAGGCTTGGCCCTGCTGGAGCAGACGCTTCCAGGTGCCGCCGGCCGACCACAGGCAGTGGCGTTCGTAGACGGTCTTCCATGGCCCGAACCGTTCGGGCAGGTCACGCCACTGCACTCCGGTCCGCACCCGGTGCAGGATCCCGTCGATCACCTGCCACACCGTCGGTTGCTGATCGGCAGGAACGGCCGCAGCCGTTCCCACTCGGCATCACTCAGTTCACCCCACCCCGTGCTCGCATCAACGGCTGGAGCACGCCGGCCGTCACGTGGCCGGCACGACACCTTCGTGCTGGGTGGTCTTCGGCCTGGAAAGAAAGATTCGGCGGGTCGGCACGTCGATTTCCGTGACGATGACGGTGATCTCCTCGCCGGCCTCGAAGTCTTCCACCGGACTCACCGCGGGCCGACCGTCGATCTCTCTGGAGGGGATCAGCCCGACCATCCCGTCTCCGAGCTCGACGAAGACGCCGATGGGAACTGTCTTCTCCACTGTCCCGCGGATTTCCTGACCCACCGTGCGGTCGGCGAAAGCCCGCAGGGGGTCGGGCTCCAGCGCCTTCAAGGACAGCCTGGCCTCCGCGTGGTAGGTGTCGAACTGGAGGAACTCGCCCGTGACCCGCCGGCCCACGTGAACGACATCGGTGGGGGCGTCGATGTGCCGCCAGGACAGTTCGGGGATGACGATGAACCCGACGCCAGGGAAGAGAGGATGGGCAGGCCCGTCGTCCAGGGCCACGAAGACCCCGAACCGCTCGATCGCCGCGACGGTGCCGGACAGGATGTCGCCGGGGCGCAGGGTCTCCAGGAACGCCCAGAGTTCCGGGCTCTCGGACTGCCAATCCATATCGCCACCCTGGCACACGACATCGCGGGCCGCCTATGACCTCGACAGCACGACCTTGCTGTCTGGGAAGGCGAGAGGCCGGCGGATGACAAGACCGCCGGCCGGGTCTTCAGCAACCTGTTCGACCTCTACATCGACGGCGAGGCGGAAGAACCTCCGTCCGAGCGCATTGCGGCTTACGTGGCCGCGCTGCTTGATCGGTGGTGTGACATCACCGAGGACGAGGAGGACACCTCGCCTTGGTCGACCGGTCCGTTGATCGGCGAGGCCTGTGGTCCGCTGATCTACTTCGCCATGCGGTGGAGCATGGCCGAGGAGGCGTCGGCCTACGCGGCGGCCGTGGCAGAGTCCATGGGGCTGGTCTGCTTCGACGTGCAGCAGGACCGGCTCAGGCCGTGAGCAGGGCCGCCAAGCGGCGGTAGTCGATCAGGGGCGCGGCTATGCCGACGAAGGCGAGGAAGGGTTCGGCCTTGCGTTCGCACCGCCGGTGGAGGCGTCGGCAGCCCGCCGACCAGGACACGGTTCTTTCGACCCGCCCAGCGATGCCGGCCCAGCCGCTGCGAGGACTCGACACCCTTGCGGGCGATACGGTGGCGGATGCTCCGCCAGCGGAGCCATCGGCGCAGGTGGTCGTAGTCGTACCCCTTGTCGGCGTACACGTGAACGTGCCCACCTCCTGGCGTACCGGAGATTGATCGCGGCTGACCGTGGTCTTGGACCCGCAGCGATGGAGGGAGCTTCCGACGCTTCCGCAGGTTGTTCGAGTCCAGGGCGATGAGCCTGTCGGAGACTGCGAAGGAGACCGGGCTCAATCACCGGGACGGTCCGCAAGTCCCTGTTCTCTGAGGGCCCGGTTGCCCCACCTCGTCGGGCTGCGCCCGGACATGGCCGTCGCCGGAGGGCGGATGAGGTCGCGCCGCTGATCGACGCGATGCTGCGGTCCGAGATTCTGATCAAGGGGGCTGTGGTTCACGAGTGGCTGGTGGTCGAGTACGGCTTCACCGGCACCTACCGACGGGGCAAGCTCTACATGCAGGAGGCTCGGCCCCGCATTGCGGAGGAACTGGGCATCAGTCCGGGTGAGTTGGCCGGTCTGCACCGCAGAGTCGACAAGACCCGCATCGCCGTCGCACTCTCGGTCGCCGCCTGCCGGGCCGGCTTCTCCGTCTACTCCACCACCCTCGACGACGTGGTCCGCCAGCTCAGGGCCGCCGAGGCCGCTGGAGGACTCGACAGCAGGCTCCGCAGCTACCTCCGGCCCGGAGCCCTGGTCGTCGATGAAGTCGGCTGTCAACCCCTCGAACGCGCCGAGGCGAACCTGGTGTTCCAGGTGATCTCCAAGTGCTACGAGAAGGGCTCGATCATCATGTCGCCCTTGCTTGCACACCCCTGCCCCTCCGCTCCCGCCCGCCGGGCGGCAGGATGGGCGGATGGCGATGAGCGAGACGGAACTGCTGGCCCTCCTGCGCGCACTCGACGACCCCGAACGGCTGGAACAACCGCTGCACTACGACCGCGCAGCGACCGGCCGTGCGTTCGGCGGGCTGGTCCGGCGGCTCGAAGCGGACTTCGGAGCCCCGTGCGAGTCCGAGCGGGACACCCAGGACTCCAGTGAGTACGGACGCATCCGCGTGCCTGCAGACGCAACGATCTGCGGAACACGGATCGTGGTCTGCGTGAGCAAGTTCGGCTCCCTTGCCGAGGTATGCGCCGACAATCCCGGGGCCTTCCTCGGCACGGACGAAGCCCGTGAGGAGGGCGCGCTGGATCCCGCCGACCTCGCCACAGTGGAGCAGGCCCTGACCGAACTCGGCTACGTGAGCGTCCCCGAAGAACTACTGGAGAGCGACTACGGGGGCCCAGCGCGCTGGAGCACTTCGCAGCGCGGCCCACGTGGTGGACGAGGTTCTTCGGCCTCTGGTGATCCACCCACCGAGCCGAGCGGTCAGCCTGTCATCTCGCTGAGCACGTTCCCGAGTACGCCGACACCGGGGTCCGCGGTGGGAGCGGATGGGCGGGATACCGCGCATGAGCGGCTCCAGGCCCTGACTGCCGTGCATGTTCGCGCCGGAGATGCCCAGGGACAGCGGCAGTCCGTTCCGGTCGTAGAGCAGGTGGATCTTCGACCTTGGCTTGCCGCGGTCGGTCGGATTCGGTCCCGTCAGTGGCCCCTTTTGCGGCACGCAGACTGACCGAATCGATTGCGCACCGGGACCAGTCCAGCCGGCCCCGCGCTCCGAGTCCGTCGAGGATCACGCGGTAGAGCCCGGCCCAGACCCGGTCTCGGCTCCACCGGGCGAACCGGCGGCAGCTCAGGAACCGTCTACGGGTACTTCGTCGCCTGGCAGAAGGACGAGGTCTTCGAGCAGCTCGACGGTCTCCTGCGGCACCTGGTCCGGGAGGCCGAAGGCCGCGATGTCGATCCCAGCGCCTGCGTTCTCGACGCCCAGAGCATCAAGACCTCGGCCAACGTGCCCGTGGCCGGCCAGGGCACCGACGCGGGCAAGAAGATCGCAGGCCGCAAACGGCACATCGACGTCGAAGTCACCCGTCGCGGCCCTGCTCAGAAGGGCTTCAAGGTGATTACGCGGCACTGGGTCGTCGCGCGGATCTTCGGGTGGCTCATGCACTACCGTCGGCTCGCCCGCGACTACGAAACCCACCCCCACCGCTCCGAAGCGATGATCCGCCTCGCGATGATCGACCTGATGAGCCGCAGGCTCACCCGAGAGGCGACTCCGAACCGGAAGGACTCATAGCCGCCGGGACACGCTGACGCGCGCGTTCTCTCCCCTCATCGCCTGCGGCCAGCGGGCATCGATGACACTCGCCGCTTTCCGATGGGCGCCGCAGGCGTCTTTCCGTCTCGTCGAAGTTCGACGTCGCAGGTCAGGTACGGTTCGGGCATGACTGAGGGGCTTCCTTTCGATGTTGACGCGCCCGGCGAGATGCTGCTCGCTGGCTACTTCGTCGGGGTGCCCGAGCGGCTCACGGTCGCGGGATTGCCCCGTACGGAGCGGCTGACGTCGGCGTCCGACTGCCTGATCGACCGGTTTCCGGATGATGGCTGCTGGTTCGGCACGGCGCAGGAGGCACTCGCGGCCTGCCTGCCTCTGCAGTTGCCCGTGGAGGCACGCCTGTACGCCCTGCTGGTGCCCTCCGAACATGTCGGCGGGTTCGTCGCCGACATCCGCGCCGCCGGGACGGACGAGCCGGTACTGCTCGCCCACCTCGATGGTCAGGGCGCCGGCGAGGCCGCCCGGCAGGTGGCCGAGGGCGGGCACGGGCTCGGCTGGGAGGTACTCGGCTACGACCATGGCCGGCTCCACACCTGGCTCTGCAACGACCTGTACGAGGAGGGCCGGCTCCACCTCGGAGTGGATACCGATGAACGCGGTCTGCTGCCCGACCGGCAGGCCGCCCTACAGGTCGCCGCCTGGGCGAACACTCGTGGAGACACCAAGCCGGTCACCTGGTTCCCTGGCGCCCTGATCGAGTGGGACACCCCGATCGAGAGCAGCCTCGGACCCGTCACCACCGAGAACCCGGCGCCCCCTGAACGGCAGCCCTGGTGGGGCCGAATCCTCCAGCGCGCCTGAACCTCGGGCCAAGCCCGATGCCGGCACCGGCCGAACTTCGCTGAGAACGGTCAGACCTCGTTGAGACGGGTCAAGGGCGTAGCGGACGTGAGGGCCGCCGAAGTAGCCGCGGGTGATGTGGGGGTGGCGTTGTCGGCGGTGGAAGAACCGGCATCACTCACGCTCCATTGACGAGCCTGAACCCAAAGCGTTGAAGAGCTTCCCGTCCGACCAGTGCCCGTCCTTGCCGGGCATCAGCCGGTCGAGCCGTGCGGCTGTCGCGGTCGGCTCTCCGGCGGGGAAACACGTAGATACTGCGCGTGGGCGGAGCGTAAAGGGCAGTGCGAGCGGCCGCTTCGCTGAACGTCGCTGCCGAGGCTCACCGTTGAGGAACGTCATCGCTGACGGATACGACGCTCGGCGACCACGTGCCAGGCCCGGTCGCGGTGGGGGCGGCGAGGCGTATTCCTCGCGCCGCGACCGGCGGCACCCGCGCAGGCGCCGGATCGAGCGCACGATCTCCGAGCCGAGGGGCCAGCGGGTCGACCGCCGGTGCCGAGGCGGCCAAGGCGGTCGGCCCGCGGACTTCGACAAGACGATCTGCCGACGTGGAAATGAAGTCGAGCGCACTGTCAATCGGCTCAAGAACTTCCGGGCTGGGGCCACGCGCTATGACAAGCAAGAGGGCGTACGTCTTTCACGGAACGGGCACCGTGGCTTCGCTGCTGAACAGCGGGGAGGACCACGTCTACTCGGGCACGAGCACGCCCAGCTCGACTTCCTCGAACACTCGTGACCACCAGGAGTTCTCGTCCGAGAAGACGCTCGGATCCGCTTGCCGGGCACGGTCGATCACGTCGCCCGCCCACTCGTCGTAGTCGTCATCCGCGTCGCTCTTACCGGAGAAGACGAACGCCTCCCAGATCCTCAGCACCTCGACCATGCGGTCCACTGACGTATTGACCAGGCCGTACTGCTCCTCCGGATCGCCTTCGTAGCCCCTCACCATCCAGACCTCGCCGCTGTCGGTCAGCAGCCAGTACGAGTTGACACCGTCTTCGAAGGAGCCGAGGAACACCGCCCGGCCTGCGGGGAGTTCGCGGGCTGTCAGTTCCCGTTCCCCGTCGCGCACGAACATCCGGTTGCAGTCGACGGGCAGCCCCTGCTCGGCAAGGACGCGGGCGGCCTGGCCGTGCACCCCGAGGGCGGCGAGACCGTGCTCGTCGTACGGCACCCAGACGACGTCACTCATTATCGGCCCGTCCTTCACGCTCGCCACCTCCGGTCATGCCGATCGTCTCAGACCGGCAGGACCCGTCGGACAGGCCCCAGGCGCTGTCCGGCGGATCATGACGATGGCAGAGTGTGTCCGTGAGTTACAGCATCTTCCTGCTCCGGTTCGTCGACGGCGAGGTTGTCGCGTTGGACGCCGAACGGTTTCGTCATGTGACGGAGCCGTACGTGGTGGCCGGTGGTCCGGAGGAGGGCTTCTCCCAGCTCCGCGCGGAGGACGGGGGCGCGGCGGATCTGTATCACGGGTCTCGTGATGAGAGCGGGATGCTGTGCGTGACGGCGACGCACTTCGCCCGTGGCGCGATGTCCGGCGTGCTCGCCCGGCTGGCGGCAGCCCTCGGGGCCTCGATCGTCCCCCAGAGCGGTGGGGCACTGATCTTTCACGAGGCGGAGCGTCGTCACCTTCCCGCGGAGCTTCGGGGAAGCGCGGTGGTCATAGCTCCCACGGAGGACGCGTTTCAGGCGGTGTTCGACGCGCTCTGAGCGTTTGCGCCCACAGCGGGAGCCGTATGCCTTGTCGCCCGTATCAGGCCGGCGGAGCCGAGGGCGGTCGCCGGCCTGAAGCGCCGGGGCTGAGACGGGAGGGCGTGTCACGCATCCAGTCCAGCCTTCAGTCCAGCCTTCAGTCCAGCCTTCTCGGTCGGCTGTCGGAGTGTCGGGCTGTCGGGGACGGGGTGGGGATGGGGTCGGGTGGTCATCTTCCGTAAGCGCGGAGGAAGACGTCCACGGTGGGGTCCGCGAGGCTGTCCGGGGTGGCGGAGGGTCGGTACTCCAGTGAGCCGGTGATCAGGGAGAGGAAGTGTTCGGCGGCGAGTTCCGGGTCGCAGCCGCGGAGACGGCCGTCAAGGGTCAGGCGGGCCAGGCGGTCGGCCAGGGCGGAGCGTACCCGGAGGGCCGTGCGCTCGTGCACGTACGCCGCCAGGTCGGGGAACTGGGCCGCTTGCGCCCAGGCCAACCGCCTCAGGGCGGCGGCGTCCGCGGCGCCCAGTACCTCCAGCAGGTCTCGGGCCACGGTCGTGAGGGGGGCGCGCGGGTCGGCGTCCGGGGCGGTTGCGCGCAGGTGCTCGACGGCGGCGAGGCTGCGCGCGCCGATCCGGTCGGCGACGGTCTCGACGGCCTCGCGGTAGAGGCTCTCCTTGTCGTTCAGGTGGCTGTAGACGGTCGGTTTGGCCACGCCCGCCTCCTGCGCGATCTCCTTCACGCATGCCTGGGCGTAGCCGCGCCGCGCGAACACCGCGAACGCGCCGTCCAGGATCGCCCGGCGCCGCTCCATCGGCCCACGAGCCGTACGCCCGCCGCCGGTTGACACTTCTGAACCCATGGGTTCAGTGTAGCTACTGGACTCGGAGGAACGGAAAATTGAACCTGCTGGTTCAGTGTGCTCGGGAGGATGACACAGGCGTGATCGTTCACATGCTGCGTTTCGCGTTCAAGGAGACGGCGACCGAGGAGGAGCGCGAGGAGGTGCTCGCGGTGATACGGCGGACGGCTTCCGTCGAGTCGGTGTCGTTCTCGACGGTGGGTCAACTGCTCGGCGATCCCGACGGCTTCACCCATGCCTGCTGCGTCGGCATCGCCGACCTGCCGGCTCTGCGGCGGTACATGCACGATCCGGTCCACCTGGCCGGCGACCCGCAGATCATGCCCCACCTGGCCAGGATCGCCATCGGCCCGGACCTGTCCGACGACATGACGCCCACGCTGAACCGGGACGTCCTCGCCCTCCACGAGGAGAAGGTCGCGCTACATCCGGGGTGGGCCGCCGAGCTCGAGCCGTTGCTGGCGGGCTCGTGAGGCGGACCGGCGGGCGCGGGACCCGGAGGGGCGGGGGCGTGCCGCTTCACTTCTTCGGGGGGTGGGCCTAGCGTCGGCGGGTGCGAGCGGCGTACGTCCCGTGGATGCTGAGGAGTTGTCCCGTGATCACTCGTGCACCACGTCGGCGGGGGCGTACGGCGGCCGTGGCCGTCGTGCTCGCCGCGGCTCTGCTGGGGGGTTCCGCGCCGGTCGTCCGGAGCGGGGAGATACCGCTCGCGCTCGGGCACCGGCTCGTCGACCACTACGAGGGGGCGCCGGGCGTCGCCCGGCCGCCGGCCGGGGCCGGACCCGCCCAGCACCCCTACCTCGCGCCCAACGGGCGCAGCGGCATGCACGCCGACGGGGCCGGCAGCGGCACCCATCCGTATCCGGGGCCGCTGGGGCGGGACCCCGAGGTGACGAGCGAGAAGATCGCGCCGATCGGGGGCGAGTGCGCCACCACCGCCTTCGACGCCGGCGGGCGGCTGATCACCGTCTGCGGCACCTTCGGCGGGTTCCTGCTCAAGCTGCTCGACCCGCGCAGCCTCGACACCCTCGCCGAGTACGAGCTGCCGCAGCGCCCCTCCACCGTGGAGGCGATCACGCGGCTCGACTTCGGGAGGATCTTCAAGGACACCTCGGGCGGCGCCTACTTCTACCTGGACGACCGCGACCGGGTCGTCCTCGCCGACTCCCGGCAGCACGTCCTGCGCATCGCGCACCACCGGACGGCGGACGGCTCCTGGACGTTCGCCGTCGAGGACGACTGGGACCTGACCCCGCTGGTGCCGCACGACTGCGTCAGCTGGACCGACCCCTTCCCCGGCGGGGAGTGCGACCCCGTCACCTCCGTGATGCCCGACTGGGAGGGGCGGATCTGGTGGGTCACCCGGCTGGGCCGGGTCGGCACCGTCGACCCCGCCACCGGCGCCCTGCGGGCGATCCGGCTCGACGGCGAGGAGATCCAGAACTCCTTCTCCGTCGCCGAGGACGGCGTCTCCGTCGTCACCGACCACGCCCTGTACGCCTTCCGGGCCGCCGCCGACGGCACCCCGCGGGTCGTCTGGCGCGAGACGTACGACCGGGGGACCGGTACCAAACCCGGCTCCGTGAACCAGGGTTCGGGCACCACCCCCGACCTCTTCGGCAGCCGCGACGCCTACGTGGCCATCACCGACAACGCCGACGACCGGATGAACGTCCTCGTCTACCGGCGCGGCGCGGACGTGCCGGCCGGCGAGCGGCTCGTCTGCAAGGTGCCGGTCTTCCGCCCCGGCGCCTCCACCACCGACAATTCCCTGATCAGCTGGGGCGACAGCCTCGTCGTGGAGAACAACCACGGGTACGAGAACCCCTCGTCGCTCGGCTTCGGCCGGAGCGTCGTCGGCGGGGCCGCCCGCATCGACGTGCGCCCCGAGGGCAGCGGCTGCGACACCGTCTGGGAGAGCGACGTCCGCTCCCCGTCCACGGTGCCCAAGCTCTCCACCGTCAACGGACTGCTCTACTTCTACGAGAAGCGGCCGAACCCCCTCGGGATCGACGCCTGGTACCTCACCGCCGTCGACTTCCGCACCGGCGCGCGGGTCTTCTCGCGCTTCACCGGCACCGGCCTCGCCTACGACAACAACTGGGCCCCGGTCACCCTCGGCCCCGACGGCACCGCCTACGTCGGCGTCTTCAACGGCATCGTCGCCGTCCGCGACACCGCCTGAGCCGGGACCGCCGGGAGTCCCTCACTCCATCGGCGGCACCTCGCCGACGGTCGTCCGGACGTCGATCACCGCGAACGCGGCGCCCTGCGGGTCCAGGAGGGCCGCGAACCGGCCGAAGGGGCTGTCCATCGGGCCGAACAGCTTGCGGCCGCCGATCCGTTCGGCCGCGGTGGCCGCCAGGTCGCAGTTGTCGACGGCGAAGTAGACCTGGATGTAGGACGGGACCTCCGGCGGGAAGTCCTCCGCCGTCATCCGCATCCGGCCCAGCAGCGGATCGCCGCCGAGGTCGAAGACCTTGTAGTCCACCTTCTCGTCGGTCATCTTCTTCGTCCGGTAGCCGAAGACCTCCGTGAAGAAGGCGTCGGACTTCTCCGGCTCCCGGGTGAAGACCTCGGCCCACACGAACGAGCCGGACTCCCCTTCGAGTTCGAAGCCCTCGTGGAGGCCGGCCTGCCAGAGGCCGAAGACCACCCCGGCCGGGTCCCGGGCGATGCACATCGAGCCGAAGTCGCCGACCTGCATCGGCTCCATCAGCACCGTGCCACCCGCCGCCCTGATCTTCTCCGCCGTGGCGGCCACGTCGTCCGAGGCGAGGTAGAGGCACCAGGCCGACTGCGGCGGGGTGTCGCCGCCGGGCATGGGCGGGACGACGGCCGCGACCGCCTTCCCGTTCTTGTACGCCTGGGTGTAGTTGCCGAACTCCGTCGACTCCTCGCCGAAGGTCCAGCCCAGTACGTCGGCGTAGAACGTCTTGGCACCCTCGGCGTCGGTGAACATCGCGTCGGTCCAGACCGGTGTGCCCTCAGGTCGTGCGGCCATGACGTGACTCTCGCTTCCGATCGATGACGTGGTACGTGGCTCGGGGCCCACGCTAGTCACGACCCGACCGTCCCGCGCGGTGACGCGCGGCCCGGCTCAGCGCGGCGCCCGGCGGAGCGCGTACCGGTGGAACGGGGCCTCCGGCACGGCGAGGCCGGGCCGCCACGTCCGCAGGACCTGCGCGGACGGCAGGAAGAGGGCCGCCGGCAGCTCCTCGGGGGAGGTCCACTCCCAGCGCTCGATCTTCTCCGGCTCGGCCACCGCCGGGGCCCCGGAGAACACCCGCACCACCGCCGCCGCCGTCAGCCGGGTCAGCGCGGAGGAGGTCACCGTGTCCAGGAGCAGGCCGACGACCTCGACGTCCGCCGGGTCGGTGACGAGCGTCGTCTCCTCGGCCAGCTCGCGGGCCGCCGCCTCCTCGATCGACTCGCCCGGCTCCACCCCGCCGCCCGGCAGCTCCCACACCCCCGACCGGTCGAGGCCGAGCAGCACCCGGCCCCGCCCGTCCAGCACCACGATCCCGGCGCCCAGGGCGGCGCTCGGCACGGGCGGACGGGTGTTGCGCGAGGCGGCGGCGGGATCGGGGGCGTACCGGTCGGTCGTCATGCGTCCTGTCTACCAGCCGCCACCGACAGCGACGGCGGCACCGGCCTCAGGCCCGGCCCCGGGCCCCGGGCGCCGGCGGGACCACCGCCACCGGGCAGGCCGCGTGGTGGAGCACCGCGTGCGCCACCGACCCCACCAGGAGGTCCGCGATCCGGTGCCGGTGGTGCCGGCCCACCACCAGCAGCGCCGCCTCCCCGGAGGCGTCCACGAGGAGGCCGCCCGCGTCCCCCGGCGCCACCGTGCGCACCAGCTCCACCGAGGGCCACCGCCGGGCGAAGGGCCGCAGCCGGGCCTCCTGCTCCCGCCGGGCCTCGGCGAGCAGCTCCTCCGTGTCGTCCGCGAGCGGCAGCGGCGGAGGCACCTGGAGGGCCGGGGAGGGCGCCGCGACCAGGGCCGCCGGGTTCGGCGGCAACCGCAGCACGGTCAGCGCCTCCAGCGGTACGCGGCGCAGCCCGGCCGTCTCGAAGGCGAAGTCCACCGCCTCGTCCGGGGTCTCCCCCGGGTGCAGCCCCAGCAGGACCCGCCCGGCCCCCGGGCCGCTGTCCAGGGAGGCGGTCCGCGCCTCGTGCGGGACCACCACCAGCGGACAGGGGGAGCGGGCGGCCAGCGAGCGGCCGGTGGAACCGAGCAGCAGACTGGCGAAGCCCCCGTGCCCCCGGGAACCCGTCACCAGCAGCCGCGCGCCCCGCGCCACGGCCGGCAGCACCTCGGTGACGGCCCCGTCCAGCGAGTCGTACCGCACCGGCACCGCGTGCCCCCGCTCCTCCACCACGGTCCGCACCGCGTCCAGGACGGTGTCCGGCAGCTCGGGCTCGGTGCCCAGCGAGGCGATCCGGGCGGCGCCCAGCTGGAGCGCCTCGGAGCGGACGTGCGCCACGACCAGCGGGGCGCCCAGCGCCTCCGCCGCCCCCAGCGCCCAGGACAGGGCGCGCAGGCTGTGCCCGGAGCCGTCGACGGCGGCGACGACGGGCGGCCGGTCGCCCGTCTCGCGCGGAAGGCCGTTCCGGTGCGAGGAGCCGTCCCGGTGCGAGGAGCCGTTCTCGGGCGGGAGGCCGTTCGCGCGCGGGGGGTCGTTCTCGTGCGGGAGGTCGTTCATGGGGGAATGCCTCCCTCGCCCGGCGCCGCGCCACACCGGTGGGGCCGGGGCTTTCGCGGGGCGGCCGGGCGCCCCGCCTCACGGGACGGTCAGGCGTCCTGCCCGCGGGCGGCCCGCTCGGCGGCGCGCTGGGCGTCGCGCTCCTTGATGCGCACGGTCTCCTTGCGGACCTCGGCCTGGGTGGCGCGCTCCTTGACCAGCCACTCCGGCGCCTCGGCCTTCAGGGCCTCGATCTGCTCGGTGGTCAGCGCCTCGGTGATCCCGCCGCGGGCGAGGCCCGAGATGGAGACGCCGAGCTTGGCCGCGACCACGGGGCGCGGGTGCGGGCCGTTCTGCCGCAGCTCCTTCAGCCAGGCCGGCGGGTTGGCCTGGAGCTCGTTCAGCTCGGAGCGCGAGACGACACCCTCCTGGAAGTCGGCGGGGGTGGCGTCGAGGTACACACCCAGCTTCTTCGCCGCGGTCGCGGGCTTCATCGTCTGGGAGTTCTGGTGCTGCGTCATGCTGTCCAGGGTATCGAGCGTACAGGCGCCCGCCGACCACGGGCCGCCGCCGACCTGCGCCGACGGGGCGGACCGGCGGGTAATCTTGCGGGGTGACTGACTCCTCCCCGGCCCCCACGACCTTCCGGCTCGCCTACGTGCCCGGTGTGACGCCCTCGAAGTGGGTGCGGATCTGGGGACAGCGGCTGCCCGACGTCCCCCTCACCCTCGTGCAGGTGACCCCGGGGGAGTCCTTCGGGGCGCTCCGGGACGGGACCGCGGACGCCGCGCTGCTGCGCCTGCCGGTCGACGGCGAGGACCTGAGCGCGATCCCGCTGTACGAGGAGACGAGCGTGGTGGTCGTGCCCAAGGACCACCTCTTCGCCGCGGCCGAGGAGCTGACCCCGGAGGACCTGGCCGAGGAGCTGGTCCTGCACCCGCTCGACGACACCCTCGACTGGGAGGCCCCGCCCGGCCGGCCCGCCTTCCAGCGGCCCGAGACCACCGCCGACGCGATCGAGCTGGTCGCCGCCGGGGTCGGCGTGCTCGTCGTCCCGCAGTCGCTGGCCCGCCTGCACCACCGCAAGGACCTCACCTACCGCACCGTCACCGGCGTCCCCCAGTCCCGGGTGGCGCTCTCCTGGCCGAGGGCGGAGGAGGCACCCGACCTGGTGGAGGAGTTCATCGGGATCGTCCGGGGCCGGACCGTCAACAGCACCCGGGGCCGGCGGGCGGAGGCCCAGAAGGGCCAGAAGACCGCCAAGGCGGCGCCCACGCCGGCGAAGAAGGCCGCGGGAGCCGCGAGGAAGACCGCAGGCGCGAAGCCGGCGAGGCCCGCGAAGCCCGCCCGGGGCAAGGGCGGCGGTGCCGCGGGACGCGGCGGGAAGCCCCGCCGCGGGCGCTGAGCGGACCCCTCGGCATACTCCTCCTGATGATCAAGCGCCCACCGCGGTGGGCGGCGAGAACAGGAGAAGCCTTTGGCCGCCAGTTTCAGGACCGTGATCGAGGTGGCGCCCGCCCACCTCGACGAGGCCCGGTCGATGGACCGGGTCTTCCAGGAGGCGATCGCCCCCGCCACCGTCAACTTCGACTTCGAGGCCATCCGGGAGGCGGCCGCCGCCGTCCCGGACAGCACCGTCGTCCGCATGGTGCGCGGCTGGGGGCTCAAGGAGCACGCGCCGCTGCTCGTCATGGTGCTCTCGCTGAAGGAGGCCGTACGGCAGGCCCTGCCCGCCGAGTGCGCGGAGGCGGGCTTCTGGGAGACGGTGGAGCGGGAGCTGGTCGCCGCGTTCACCGGCCTCGGCGAGCAGCTCGGGCAGCCCGGCCTGTCCTTCTACGAGGAGTCCGAGCGGCGCACCCGCTACTACCGGGACCTCTTCTTCGCCCTCCAGGACGAGGGCTCGGGCGACGCCCTGCACGCGCTCGCGTTCTGCGTGGACGTCACCGTCGAGCTGCCGAAGGAGGAGGTGCTCGGGCTCGGTCTGACGGACACGGCGCCGTTCGCCGTCGGACTCAACGCGATCGTGCTGCGCCGGCCGCTCCCCGTCGCCGCCTGATCCCGGCACCCGCGCCGGCCCGCCGTCCCGGGCCGGACCCTCAGCGCGGCCACGGCCCGTAGCCGTCCTCCGCCTTGTCGTTCCCGTTGCCGTTGGTGCCGCGCCGGGCGATGAGCGGCACCACGAACCAGCAGAGCCCCAGCCACAGGGCCATCACGACGACCAGCCACAGCGCGATCGTGTCGTCCAGGACCATGCGTGTGATCAGCAGGAACGTCGACACCATCGTCAGGTAGAGCAGCACCACCCCCACCAGCGTCAGGCGCCCCGCCCACCGCACCGTCTGCGGTTTCAGCCGGCGCCCCGCCACCAGCCGGTGCACCGCCACCGGCGCGACGAGCGCACCGGTGGTCGCCGCTCCCAGGCAGACGGTGACGACGTAGATGATTCGGTCCGTCAGTCCCAGCTCCGCGAAGCGCGGCTGGAAGACGACGGCGACGAGGAAGCCGAACAGGATCTGGGTGCCGGTCTGGGCGACCCGCAGCTCCTGGAGGAGCTCCGCCCAGCGGCGGTCCGCGCGCTGCGCGGGGCTCTCCCCGCGTCCGTCGTCGTGCCGGGCGTTCTCCGTGGTGGCCATACGGGGCGAGTGCCCCCGCGCCCGCCCCGTATGCCACCGCCGCTCGGGCGCGCCTTCTCCGTGCGCGCCCGTGCCGCCTCCCGCCTCAGCCCACCGGGCCGCGCAGCCGGCCCCGGCGGGCCGCCGCGACCAGCTCGGGGACCGTCGCGAGCTTGACCCGCGGCCGGCCGGTCGCCGCGCCCCGGGCCCGCTCGGCCCGGTCGATGGCGGCGAGGCCGCGGGCGTCCACCAGGCGGCGGCTGCGGCCGCGGACGAGCCGTCCGAAGGCCCTCGCGGAGCCGGTCGGCTTCGGCAGGCGTCCCTCGACGGCGTCGGCGAGCAGGCTGCCGACGGTCTCGGCGGCGCAGCCGCGGTTGGCGCCGATGCCGCCGGACGGGCCGCGCTTGATCCAGCCGACGACGTAGGTGCCGGGCAGGCCGTCGACGCGGCCCGCGGTGTGCGGGACGGTGCCGGTGGCCTCGTCGAAGGGCAGCCCGGCGAGGGGGACGCCCCGGTAGCCGATGGCCCGGACGAGCAGGCCCGCGGGGATCTCGACGGGGCCGTCGGCGCCGCCGACGCGGACCGCGCGGACGGCCTCCGGGCCGACGGCCTCCTCGGGTGCCGAGTGGAAGCGGAGCACGATCCGGCGCCGGTCGCCGTCGGGGCCGCGCGTCCAGTCCACCGTCTCGCGGGCCGCGTCCTTCAGGAGGGCGGCCCGGTCGCCGGGGGCGGCGGCGTCGATCGCCGCGGCGATCCGCGGGTCGTGGGCGTCGACGACGAGGTCGACGCCGGGCAGGTGGCCGAGGGCGAGGAGTTCGGAGGCGGTGTACGAGGCGTCCTCGGGGCCGCGCCGGCCGAGCAGCACCACCTCGCGGACCCGGGAGCCGCGCAGGGCGGCGAGCGCGTGGTCGGCGATGTCGGTGCCGGCCAGCGCGGCCGGGTCGGAGACGAGGATGCGGGCCACGTCGAGGGCGACGTTGCCGTTGCCGACCACGACGACCCGCTCGGCCGCGCCCAGGGCGACCGCCTCGGGCGCCGTCTCCGGGTGGGCGTTGTACCAGGAGACGAGGGAGGTCGCGGAGAGGCTGCCGGGCAGCTCCTCGCCGGGGATGCCCAGGCGCCGGTCGGACGGGGCGCCGACCGCGTAGATCACCGCGTCGTGGTGGGCGGCGAGCTCCTCGGGGCTGACGTCCTTGCCGATCTCCACGCCGAGCCGGACGGTGGCCCGGGGGTGGGTGTGGAAGCGGGCGAGGCTGTCGCCGGCGCCCTTGGTGCCCGGGTGGTCGGGGGCGACGCCGTAGCGGACGAGCCCGCCGGCCACCGGGAGCCGGTCGATGAGGGTGACCTCGGCGTTGGTGTGCAGCAGCAGGTCCTCGGCGGCGTACATGCCGGCGGGGCCGGTGCCGACGACGGCGACCCGGATCGGGGCGAAGTCGGAGGGCAGCGAGCGGGTGAAGGACGGCTCGCCCCAGGCGTGGAAGGTGGGGGAGGCGAGGACGGGGGCGGGGTCGCGGCCCTCGTAGTGGGAGGCGTTGATCGCCTCGTACCGCTTGAGCGGCCCGGTGAGCCGGTCGACCGGGAAGATCGCGTCGACCGGGCAGGCGTCGGCGCAGGCCCCGCAGTCGATGCAGCTCCTCGGGTCGACGTAGAGCATCTCGGTGGTGCCGAAGTCCGGCTCGTCGGGCGTGGGGTGGATGCAGTTGACCGGGCAGACGGCGACGCAGGTGGCGTCGGAGCAGCAGGTCTGGGTGATGGCGTAGGTCATGGCGGCGGCTCGGCTCGGCTCGTCGGGGTCAGAGGAGGTGGGCGCGCTGGTAGAAGAAGACGGCGGGCCGGGTCAGCATGCCGACGTCGCCGAGGAACTCCATGAGGCCGGAGCAGCTGGCGCGCAGCCGCGCCTTGTAGTGCTCGTTGGCGGCGGCCTCGCGGCGGGCGCGCTCGGGGTCGAGGCCGGCCCGGACGTACACCTCGGGGTTCACCAGGCTGGTGATGATGTAGTACGCGGCGATGGCGACGATCAGCGCCTGGAAGTGGCGGCGGGGCCGGCTCGCGCGGGCGAGGTGGCGGCGGGTCTCGTCCCGGGCGAACTTCATGTGCCGGGATTCCTCGACGACGTGGATGTTGTTGATGGTGCGGACGAAGGGGACCACCCGCTCGTCGCGCATCCAGTCGCGCTGCATGACGTCGAGGACCTCCTCGGCGACGAGGATGCCGGCGTAGGCGGCCTCGCCGAAGCCGACGGTCTTCATGACCCGGCCGAGCTCCATGACGGAGCGCTTGGGCCGGTAGGCGGGGGCGCCGAGCTTCTGGGAGCCGCGGGCGAACATGATCGAGTGGCGGCACTCGTCGGCGATCTCGGTGAGCGCCCACTGGAAGCGGGGGTCGGTGTGGTCCGTGCGGTAGATGTCCCGCAGGACCATCTGCTGGAGGATCATCTCGAACCAGATGCCGGTGGAGGCGACGGAGGCGGACTCCTGGCGGGTCAGCTCCTTGCGCTGCTCCTCGGTCATCTCGTTCCAGTAGGCGGTGCCGTAGAGGCTGTTCCACTCGGGGCTCTGGCCGTGGAAGTCCTTGTCGAGCGGGGTGTCCCAGTCGACCTCGACGGCCGGGTCGTAGCTGAGCCTGGCGGCCGACCGGAGGAGCCGCTCGGCGATGTCGTCCTGGTCGTGGGGGTCCGGGCGCACGGTGCTGCTGGCCATCGTTGCGGCTCCTTGGGTCACGCGGTCGGCTCGTCGTTCCTTCGCTTGTTAGACACCGCGTCTAGCAAGCTTGTTAGACGGAACGTATAGCAAGGGTGCCGCGCGGGCTACCCCCCGGTACGGACTTTCTTGCGGGGAGGGCCCTCCCGGGGACGCGGAAGGGGCCGGAGCGTGGTCCGCTCCGGCCCCTCCGGGGTGCTGTCCGGCCGTCAGAAGGTCAGGTTCCAGGCGTCGATCCGGCCGGTGTCCGCGTTCGCGTTGTCGTTGACGCGGAGCTTCCAGACGCCGTTCGCGACCTCGGCGGAGGCGTTGACCGTGTACGTCTGGACGATGTCGTCGGCGCCGCTGCCGGTCCGGTTGTGCAGGACGTAGACCGATCCGTCGGGGGCGATCAGGTCGACCTTGAGGTCGCCGATGTAGGTGTGCTTGATGTTCACGCCCACCTTCAGGGTGGCCGGCGCGTTGCCGGTGACGCCGCTGACGGTGATCGGGCTCTCGACGGTGGTGTTGTCGGAGACCGTCACGTCGGTGAGGTTCTCGAAGTACTTCCCGGCCGGCGGGGTCGAGCCGCCGACGGCCTTCAGGGCGTCCGTCCGGCCCTCGCCGAAGAAGCTGTTCTTCGCCGCGGTGCCGGTGCACCGGGCGTCCGAGGGGCAGGCCAGGTCGGTGGCCTGCTCGCCGAGCTTGGCCCGCAGGTCCGCCGGGGTGTACGCGGGATTGGCGCTGGCCATCAGGGCGGCGACGCCCGCGACGTGCGGGGCGGCCATCGACGTGCCGCTCAGCGAGGAGTACTTGCCGCCGGGCACGGTGCTGTAGACGGACTCGCCGGGCGCCGAGACCTCGATGACGTCACGGCCGTAGTTGGAGAACGACGCCTTGGAGGTGCCGCTGGTGCCGTTGGCGGAGACCGTGACCACGCCCGGCAGCTCGGCCGGGATGTCGAGGCAGTCGTTGGTGATGGTCCGGGTCACCGGCGTCGAGTCGTTGGGGCTCGCCGAGTCGGTGGTCTTGTTGGCCAGGTCGACGTTGGAGTTGCCGGCCGCCGCGACCTGGAGCGAGCCCTTGCCCTCGGCGTACGCCTGGGCGCGGCCCACGCCCTCCAGGATGGCCGCCTGGTCGAGGTTGTTCGGGCAGTTGAACTGCCACGGGTCCGTGTAGTAGCTGTTGTTGGTGACCTTGAAGCCGTGGTCACCGGCCCACACCAGGCCGCAGATGGTGTTCTCGGCGAAGAACAGGGTGGAGCCGGGCTCGGCGATGCGCACCGAGGAGATCTTCACGCCCGGGGCGACGCCGATGGCGCCCTTGCCGTTCTTGGCCGCGGCGACCGTGCCGGCCACGTGGGTGCCGTGCGTGTCGACGTCGCGCCAGGCGCCGACGCGGGTGTCCGGCTTGCCGTAGGCGCAGGAGACGGAGTCGGCGGCGTTGAAGTTCGGCGCCAGGTCCTGGTGCTGGTCGTCCACGCCGGTGTCCAGGATGCCGACCTTGACCGAGGCGGAGCCCGGGTTGACGGCCCAGGCCTGGTCGGCCTTGATCTGGGTCATGTCCGAGCGGACCGGCTCCGTCGTCGGGGCCGCCGACTGCGCCGGGTTGGCCGGGAGCGCCGGGTTGTACGCGTCGGCCGGGACGTCCGAGGTGCGGGTCGCGCCGACCTTCTGCACGCCCGTGACGCCCCGCATGGCGGTGGCGAAGGAGGCGGAGGTCGAGTGGGCGACGATCACGCCGATGGCGTCGAAGGAGGAGAAGACCGAACCGCCGTTGGCGGCCACGGCGGCGCGGACCGCGCTGGTGTCACCGGGCGTGGTGATGACCAGGTAGGCGCGGGTGCCGGCGGCCCAGGCGGCGGACGTCTGCTGGGCGGCCCGGGCGTTCGCGGTGAAGGTCGCGAGCGGCTCGTTGTCGAGCGGGGCGGCCTGGGCGAGGGAGACCGGGCCGGCGAGCGCCAGGCTCGTGCCGAGAAGGGCCGCCGCGAGTCTCATCCGGCCGGATATGTGGGAAAACAATGCGTCCTCCGATGGCCCGGTGGCGCGGGTGGCGCCGGCCGGGCCCTGTGATGTGTGGGGTGGACGCAAGATCCCAGACGGGCGGGGTGGAGGGAAGCCTTCTGTCCGACAAGCCCGTTCACGTAACACAATCTTGACCTGAACATGGCGAAAGGGGGCGGATGTGCGCCGCCCCCTCCCGCCTCCGGGCCGCGGGACTACTTCAGGTACGGGCCCGCGGTGCCGATCTTCCCGGGGCCGTTCAGGACGTACACCCGCAGGTTGCCCTTGCCGGGCGCGCCGACCGTGAGGGTGCCGCCCGAGACCGTCTTCACGTCGCCGGTGACGGCGTCGGTGTACGTGCCGTTCGGGATGCCGGTGTACGTGGCGCCGCCCGAGACGGTGACGAGGGCGAAGCTGTCCGTCGAGCCGCTGGTGTAGCGGCGCTTGAACGCCATGCCGCCGGAGACGCCCTCGGTGGAGTACTGGCCCGTCTGCAGGGCGGGGATCGCCCGCCGGATCTCGTTGAGCCGCTGGACGTGCTTGACCAGGGGCTGCTGGAGGGTGGTCGCGACCTGGCCGCTCGCCTCGGAGACCTTCGAGAAGTCGGAGGCGGTGACGGTGCCGGCGAGGTGCGCGCCGTAGTAGGCGCGGCCGGTGGTCGCCAGCGGGCAGCTCGGCCCGCAGTCGATCTTCCGCCCCTTCTGGAACTCGATCTCGGAGCCGTAGTAGAGCGTCGGGATGCCGCGGAAGGTCCACATCAGGGACATGTTCTCGGCCCAGGCGTCGGTGCCGCCCGCGTACCGCTCGCTCGACTTGTTCGGCCCGTAGTCGTGGCTGTCGACGTAGACGACGTTGTAGGTGGCGTCGTTGTAACTGTCGTCCGAGTCCTTGCCGTTGGAGAAGGCGTTGTACGCGTCACCGAAGTTCATGTGCATCCGCATGTCGATGACGTGCATGCCGGAGAACCGGCTGTGGTCGGGCGCGTGGTAACTGTTGCCGTTCAGGAAGGCGTTGGTGGAGGTGGGCTGGTTGCCGGTGCCCTGCTGCTGCTCGTAGTCGTACATCTCCAGGGCGGCCTTGGTGTCGTCGGCGTCGTACTCCTTGCGCTCCTTCCAGGTGAAGAACTGCGCCGAGTGGTTCACCGAGCCGCGGTTCCACTTGTCGTTCACGAAGGCCGCGACCTCGCCGAAGACGAAGAAGTTCTTCGCCGCCTCGGCGCCGTGCCGCTGGGCGACGCGCTCCTGGATCGCGGGCAGGAAGCGGCGGTTCCAGGTGGTGCGCGGGATGTGCACGGCGGTGTCGACGCGGAAGCCGTCGACGCCCATGTCGATGTACTTGTTGTACGCGCCGATCAGGTGGTTCTGGACGGTCGCGTTCTCGGTGTTCAGGTCCGCCAGGTCCTCGTGCAGCCAGCAGGAGCGCGAGTCCTCGCCCTCCCAGTTGCCGATCCAGCACTGGTGGAAGAGCTCCTTCGGGAACATCCCCGACGTGGGGCTCGGCCACTGGCAGTTGTAGAGGGTGTACCCCTCGGGGCTCTTCCCGCCGGTCGGCTTCCCCCAGTCGACACAGGTGTTGCCGGTGGGCTCGGCGGTCGACCACAGGTCGCCGTTGTAGTACGACTTGCCGGTCTTCGGGTCGATCGTCAGGCCGTCGTACTCGAAGCCGGGCTGCTTCTCGTCGTAGTACCAGCTCCACTGGGTGTCCCGGACGCCGTACACGGTCGGCGTGAACAGGCCCTTGGCGCCCCACCGGGAGGAGTGGTTGTAGACCACGTCCTGGTAGATCTTCATGCCCTTGGCGTGGGCCGCGTCGATCAGGTCCTGGTAGGAGGCGCCGGCCGACTCCAGGCGCGGGTCCACCTTGTAGAAGTCGTAGCCGTGGTAGCCGTGGTAGTCGTAGTCCGAGCGGTTGAGGACGACCGGGGTGACCCAGACGGCGGAGAAGCCGAGGCCCTTGATGTAGTCGAGCTTCTGGATCAGGCCCTTGAAGTCGCCCCGGAACATGGGGTCGTCGTTGGCCGCGTTACCCGACTTCACGTGCTGGCCGCCGCCCCGGTTGTTGGCGGGGTCGCCGTCGTGGAAGCGGGCGGTGAGGACGAAGTAGATCGGGTCCTTGCGCGGGTCGGTGCCGAGCGGCTTGCCGTTCGCCGGGGCGGTGGGCCTGTCGCCGGTGGTGGCGGTGGCCGGGGCGGAGGCGGCCGAGACGTTCCCGGCGGCGTCCACGGCCTTCACCGTGTAGGTGTACGCGGTGCGTTCGGCGAGGTTCGTGTCCGAGAAGACCGTCGAGCCGACGTCCGTGACCACCGTGCCCGCTGTGCCGCCGGTGCGGGTGACCTGATACTTCGTCACGCCCCGGTCGTCGGTGGCCGCGTCCCAGGAGAGCAGGACGGATACGCCGTCGGCGGTCGCCGTCACGCGGGCCGGGGCGGACGGCGCCCGGGTGTCGGGCGGGGTGGCGGCGCAGGGGTCCGTGGCATTCGCCGTCACCACCCGGTCCCGGACGGTGGAGATGCCGGTGCCGAGCGCGTAGTCGGCGCCGCCGTTGTTGTCCCACACGCCGTTGCCGTTGTTGAAGGCGGCCTTGAGGGAGGTGGCGGCGCCCAGGTCGAGCTCCCGCTTCCACCAGCCCGCGCAGGCCGCCGTCATGCCCGTGCCGGGCACGGCCGTCCACGCCCCGCCGGCCGGCTGGTAGTGGACGTTCACCGTCGACCAGCCGAGCGAGGCCGAGGAGTAGTACACCGTCGCCTTGTTCGAGGCGGGCGGCGGGGTGCCGGCGCACGGGTCGGAGTGGGCGACGACGCCGTCCTTCACCGTGATGTTCCCGGTGCCGAGCGCGTAGTTGCGGCCGCCGTTGTTGTCCCAGGTGCCGGCGCCGTTGGTGAAGGTGGCCTGGAGCCCGGCGGCGGAGCCGAGGCTGACGGTCTTCTTCACCCAGTCCGTGCAGGCCGGCTCCATCGCCGTGCCGGGGACGGCGGTCCAGGCGCCGCCGTCGGGCGCCCAGTGCAGGTTGTAGGCGGCCCAGTTCTTCGTCTTCGTCCAGTAGTAGACCGTCGCCGTGTTCTCGGCGACGGCCGCCGCCGGGACGGCGGTGACGGGGGAGGCGGCGGTGCCGGGCGGCGCGGCCACCAGGCCGGCCAGCCCGGCGGCGGCGCCGAGCAGCGCGAGGGCGCGCCCGCGCGGCCGTGTGCGAGTGGGGGTCATCCGAATGCTCCAGACGGGGACGCGCGGACGGGGGCGCCGGCGGAGGAACGGGGATCGGCACCCCTGGAAGCGCATGCGGAAACTTGCGGAAACTTCTTGCGTCGCCGGGAAGTTACCCCCGTGGGACGCGCGCGTAAAGGGTCCGCGTCGAAGCGGTTCGAAACGCCGGGTTCACTTCCGCTTGAGGTACGGCTCCAGGAGCGTCCTCCAGGCCCGGTCGACGCGCCGGAACTCCGCAGGACAGAGCGCGGCGCGGTCGCGGGGCAACACCCCGTCCGGATTGCCCTCGGCGTCCACCGCGTCCGCGAACCGCTCGGGATCGGAGCCGTACAGCCAGCAAGCCCAGTTGAAGAAGCGCTGCCCGTCCGTCGAGTGGACGTCGGAGTACGCGGCCGCCCCCGGGTCGCCGCCCTCGGACGCCTCCCACAGGGCGCCCCAGGCGTTGACGGCGGAGACCGCGTACCGCTCGTGCCGCTCGTCGCCGGAGGCGAGGAGGAGGACGGCGAGCTGGTCGACCGCGTCCTCCTCGCGGCCGGTGACGGGCAGGTCGTAGAGGTCGACGAGGGCGTGCCCGAGCTCGTGGAAGAGGACGCCGTTCGAGAGGCCGACCACGTCCTCGTCGACGGCCGCGGCCCGCTCCGCCCGGTCGCCCTCGGTGTCGATCCGCCGGAAGACCTCCCGGGCGCCGGTCACGAAGCCGTAGCAGTAGGTGATCCGCCCGGTGCGCCGGTCCCAGAAGGGGTTCGGCGCGTCGCAGCTCGCCGCGCGGAGCGGAACGTCCCGGGGGAGGGCGATCCGGGCGTCGGCGTAGGCGGCGACGTCCTCCAGGACCCGCCGCTCGCTCAGGAAGGCGCGGGCGGCGCGCTCCTCGGCGGTCCCGGCCTCCGCGTAGGAGACGACGAGCCGGCCCGTCCCCGGGGAGACCCCGGTCGTGGGGGCGGGGGCCACCGGGGGAGTCGCCGCGCAGCCGGCGAGGAGGACCGCCGCCAGGACGAGGGGCGGGGCGAGGAGCCGGGCGCGGCGGTGGCGGGCGGCGGGCATCGGCGGCACCTCGTCTCGTGGGCGTCCCTGCCGACGAGCCTGGCCGGAGCGGGTGCCGGGGGCGAGCCCGCCGCGCCGGACGGGTGAGGCGGGGGAGGCGGAGACGAAGGGAGGGCCGGGGCGCGGGGAGCGGGCCCCGGGAGGGTCCGGGTCAGGCCCCGGGGAGGTCAGGGCCGGGGCCAGGGAGGGTCAGGGCCAGGCCCCGGGGACGTCAGGGCCGGGGCCAGGGGCGGCCCTCCAGCCGCTCGATGTCCCGGTTGAACCGCTCCAGGAGGTCCGCGAGGCGGGTCACGTCCTCCGGGGGCCAGTGCTCCACGATCCGTTCGATCCCGCCGATGTTGAAGGCGCGGTCGGCTTCCAGGCGGCGCTCGCCCTCCGCGGTGATGCGGAACTTGCGCGCGATGCCGCCCTCCGGGTCCGGGATGCGCTCCACCACCCCGGCCCGCAGCATCGCCGCGGTCTGCCGGTTGAGGGTCGAGGCGTCGAGCCCGAAGGCCTCCGAGAGCTGCCCGATGGACATCGGCCCGTGCATCCGGATCCGGGTGAGGAGCACGTACGCGCTGCGATCGAGGCCCCCGCCGCCGGCCCGGGTGCGGGGAGCGTGCAGATGGGAGTGCCGGCTCAGCAGCATGGTCTCGAACTCGACGCGGTCGGTGGGCTTGTCCGCGCCGTCGGTGGGCTGGTCCACGGGCTTGTCCATGAGGGCATTCTCCCCGCCCGGCGGGCCGCCCGGGCCGCCCGCCACCCGGCCGCGACGCCCCCGCGCGCGGTACGGGTACGGGGCCGGCCGGCCCCGTACCCGTACCGCTCACCGCGTCCCGTCCGCCTCCAGCGTGAACAGCGCCCCGTCCGGATCGCGCACCACCACCCGGCGCTCGGCCTCCGCCGGTTCCGGCTCCCGGGCCCCGCCCCACTCGCCGCCCGGCACCACCGAACCGCCGTACTCCGTCACCGCCGCCACCGAGGCCGCCAGGTCCGGCACCCGGAACCGCACCAGCCAGCGCGGCCGCAGCTGAGGCCGGGGCGACGCGGCCTCCACCGGGCCGCTGTCGAGCCGCGCCACCGCGATCCCCCCGCGGCGCAGCACCACCCGGTCCTCCTCGTACGAGGTCTCGCAGCAGCCCGGCATGTCCTCCGCCCAGCGCAGCACCCCGCCGTAGAACACGGCCGCGTCGAAGGCGTCCCGGGTGTGCAGCTCCACCCACGCCGGCGCGTCCTGCTCGCCCACCTGCCAGCGGGACACCAGCCGCCCCTCCCACACCGCGAACGCGGCCCCGTCCCGGTCGGTGGCCAGCGCCACCCGCCCCTGCGGCGGGTACGCGACCGGGCCCACGCCCACCGTGCCGCCCCGCTCCCGGATCCGGCCCACCGCCGCGTCCGCGTCCTCCACCGCGAAGAACACCGTCCACGCCACCGGCACCGCCAGCTCCGCGGCCAGTGCGGCGATCCCCGCGACCGGTGTGCCGTCCCGCTCGCCCACCGTGTACATCGAGCCCGCCTCCAGCTTGCCCGGCCGGAACGTCCAGCCCAGCACCGCGCCGTAGAACCGCTCCGCCGCGCCCAGATCCCGAGTCGCCAGACTCAGCCAGCACGGCGCGCCCAGCGCCTGCGCCGTCGTCGGTTCCGTCACCGGACCACCTCCTCACCCGCGCGCCCGCCGCCCGGACGCCACCTCGCGCGCCTTCCCCGGCAGACCGCCCGGCACACCCCGCTTCACCCGGCCGGCCCCCTGGTCCGTCAGGCGCCCCGGGACGCGGCCAGCGCCTCCGTGAGGTGGTGGTGCAGCAGGCCGAGCGGGGGGCGGTCCGGCGGGAGGAGGGGAGCGGCCAGCTTCCAGTAGCGGGCCATCACCGCCGTCTCCTCCCGGCCGAGCAGACCGGCGAGACGCCCCCGGAAGGCGGGGGAGTCCGCTTCCCCCAGGGCCCGGGCGTACGCGCCCGCGAAGCAGTCCAGGACGCCCCGGCCGCCGGGCGGGCGGCCCGCCAGCACCTCCGCGCCCGCCAGGCCGTACGCCTCCGCCAGCCCCTCGTACAGCACCGCCGGCCGGTACCGCTCGCCCCGCAGCGGCGGGGCCGGGGCCCGCTCCGGCCGGGGGTCCGACACCAGCGCGCGCAGCAGCGCGAAGGCCCGCACCTGGCCGGGCGACGGCTCGTCCGGCGGCACCGGGACGACCTCGTCCAGGACCCGCGCCACCAGCGGCGCCGGCAGCCGCACGGGCAGCGCCCGGCGCCAGAAGCGGACCACCGCGTCCGTGTCCGGCGGCAGCGCCGCCGCGCCCAACAGGGGCAGCAGATCGGCCCGTTCGGCGCCGTCGCACTCCGCGAGCAGCCGCAGCGACGCCTCCCGCCACGCCAGGGCCGCCCGCTCCCGGGCCACACCCCGCAGCTCCCCGGCGACCACGTCCGCCAGCCGCCCGTCGTCCTCCAGCGCCCGCGCCACCTCGGGCACGCCGAGGCCCAGGGCGCGCAGCGAGCGGATCTCCCGCAGCCGCGCCAGCGCCCCGGGACCGTACCGCCGGTGCCCGCCGCCGCTGCGCCCGGCCTCCGGCAGCAGCCCCCGGTCGGAGTAGTACCGCACGGTCTTCACCGTCACCCCGGCCCGCCCGGCCAGCTCCCCGATGCTCCACGTCCCGTCCGCGTCCACCCCGCACCTCCCGCGGCCGACCCTAACCGCCCGCGCGCGGAGTGGAATCTTCCCCAAGGGGAGTTCCTAGCCTGCCGGCGACCGCTACGGGCGACGAGTACGAGGAGGCGGGGATGACGACGTTCGTTCTGGTGGGGGAGGCGTTCACCGGCGGGTGGCTGTGGGACCGGGTCGCGGAGCGGCTGCGGGACGCCGGCGCCGGAGTGCTCGCGGTGACGCCGGACGGCGACCCCGGGGCCGGACTCGGCACGCACGTCCGGGAGTTGACCGCGATCGTGGACGGGACCGACGACCCGGAGGTCGTCCTCGTCGGGCACGCCTACGGCATCCACCCCGTCCTCGGCGCCGCCGACCTGCGGCCGGACCGGGTCTCCCGGGTGGTGTACGTGGCCGCCGGGCTGCCCTCGGACGGCGACCCGGCGCTGCTCCTCGTCCGCGACGAGACCGTCCGGGACCGGCTCGGCCACGACACCGCGCCGCTCCCCGCGCCCCGGGGGGAGGGGTGGGAGCGCTGGGGCAGCCTCGCCGGACTGACCGCCGGCGACCTCGCCCGCCTCGACCGCCTCGCGGTGCCGCAGCCCGCCCGTACGTTCACCGAACCCCTGCGGCTCGGCGGCGCCGTGGAGCGGGTGCCCGCGAGCGCGGTGATGTGCACGGCCGACGGACCGGGCGTCGACGTCGTCGAGATGCTCGTCCGGACGGGCCCGCCGCACCTCAGGAAGCTCGCCGGGCCCGGCTACGCCTTCTTCGAACTCCCCGCCGGGCACTGGCCGATGCTCACCCACCCCGCCGAACTCGCGGACGTGCTGCTGCGGTCGGCCGCGGGCGAGGGGCGGCGGCTGACGCCCGCCGGCGACCGGCCGAACTACGAGGAGGCGGAGTTCCTGCTGGAGACACGGGAGTTCCCGTACGAGCGGCACGGCCGGCTCGACGTGTATCCGCCGGACGGGGAGGGACGCCGGCCCGCCGTCCTCCTGGTGCACGGCGGCCCCGTCGACGCCGGCCGCGCCCCGACCCCGCGCGACACGCCCTTCTACCGGGGCTACGCCCGCCACCTGGCCGGGCTCGGGGTCGTCGGCGCCACCGTCGACCACCGGCTGCACGCCCTGACCGACTACGCCCGCGCCGCCGACGACCTCGCCGAGGCGGTCGGACGACTCCGCGCCCACCCCCGCACCGACCCGGACCGGATCGCGCTCTGGATCTTCTCCGGCGGCGGTCTCCTCGCCGCCGACTGGCTGGCCGCGCCCCCGCCGTGGCTGCGCTGCCTCGCCCTCTCCTACCCGGTCCTCGGCACGCCGCCCGGCTGGGAGACCGTCCCGTCCCGCTTCCGCCCGGTGGCGGCGGTCGCCGGCGCCGGGCCGCTGCCGGTCGTCCTCGTCCGCGCCGGACGCGAACACCCCGCGTTCGCGGCCACGGTGGAGGAGTTCCTCGCCGCGGCCGGGAAGCACGGCGCGGACGTCGAGATCGTCGACGTGCCGGAAGGACGCCACGGCTTCGAGGCGTTCGACCGCACGGACGCCTCCCGCGACGCCGTGCGCCGCGCCGCCGGGGCCGTACTCGACCGGCTGGACGGGGCGGCCGCCGGCCCGGCGCGGAGTCGTGCTCGGCGAAGGTCATCTCGTCGGTGCCGGTGGTCACGCCGGGCACGAAGCCCAGCACGCCGACCACGAGGAAGACCACGCCGATC
>NZ_JBEZUZ010000097.1:0-27834 GCF_040636735.1 Streptomyces sp. NPDC035033
TCCGGCGGGGGGGCCGGGCCCGGCGGGGCGGGCCGGGGGGGTAACCCCCGCCGGGCCCGCCGCGTTGTGAGGACTGTCGCCCGCCGCCGAGGAGAGATGCCGCATGTTCCTGTCCCGCACCCCCGTCCTGCCCGCCCCGGAGCAGGCCCTGCGCGGCCGCCCGGAGCCGGAGTTCTCCGTTCCCGAGCGCCACACGGTGCTCGGCAACCCGCTGCTCGGCCCGTACCCGGAGGGCCTGGAGGTCGCCGACTTCGGGCTCGGCTGCTTCTGGGGCGCCGAGCGGAAGTTCTGGCAGACCGACGGCGTCTGGACGACGCTCGTCGGCTACCAGGGCGGCTACACCCCGAACCCGACGTACGAGGAGGTCTGCTCGGGCCTCACCGGGCACACCGAGGTCGTCCGGGTCGTCTTCGACCCGTCGAAGGTGTCGTACGAGACGCTGCTGAAGGTCTTCTGGGAGGCGCACGACCCGACCCAGGGCTTCCGCCAGGGCAACGACGTGGGCACCCAGTACCGCTCCGCCGTCTACACCCACTCCCCCGCCCAGGCCGAGGCGGCGGAGGCCTCCCGTGCCTCGTACCAGAAGGTCCTGGCCGCCTCCGGCTACGGCGAGATCACCACGCAGATCCTCCCGGCCGCCGAGCGCGCCTTCTACCCGGCCGAGGGCTACCACCAGCAGTACCTGGACAAGAACCCGGCCGGTTACTGCGGCATCGGCGGCACGGGCGTCTCCTGCCCGATCGGCGTGGCGAAGGCGGAGTAGCGCGGAAGAAGAAGAACGGCGAGAAGGCCCCCTCCCGGTGCGGGAGGGGGCCTTCTCGTGGGGCGCGCGCGGATCAGAGGGCCGAGCCGGCCTTCCAGGCCGACCAGTCCATGTTCCAGCCGTTGAGGCCGTTGTCGGGGGCGATCGTCTTGTCCTTGGAGTTCTTGACGATGACGACGTCGCCGGTGATCGACTGGTCGTAGAACCAGGCGGCGGCCTGGTTGGGGTCGCCGGCGCCCTTGACGTCGGCGAGGCCGATGCAGCCGTGGCTGGTGTTGACGTTGCCGAAGATGGAGCGGGCGCCCCAGTAGTTGCCGTGGATGAAGGTGCCCGAGGTGGACAGGCGCATCGCGTGCGGCACGTCCTTGATGTCGTACTCGCCCTTGCCGTCGGAGTCGGTGAAGCCGACGGTGGCGCCGTTCATCCGGGTCTCCTTGAACTTCTCGGAGATCACCATCTCGCCGTTGTAGGTGGTGTTCTCCGGGGAGCCGGCGGAGATCGGGATGGTGCGGATCACCTTGCCGTCGCGCTTGACCGTCATCGTCTTGGCGGCGACGTCGACGGTGGAGACCTGGCTGCGGCCGATCTTGAAGGTGACGGTCTTCTGCTGGACGCCGAAGACGCCGTCGGCGCCCTCGACGCCGTCGAGGTCGAGCTTGAGGGTGACCGTCGAGCCGGCCTTCCAGTAGTCGTCCGGGCGGAAGTCGAGGCGGGTCGAGTTGAACCAGTGCCCGACGACCTCCTGGCCGGAGCTGGAGGAGACCTCGATGCCGCTCTGGACGGCCTTCTTGTCGGTGATCGCCTTGTTGAAGTTGATCGAGACCGGCATGCCCACGCCGACGGTCGAGCCGTCCTCGGGGGTGAAGTTGCCGATGAAGCTGTTCTCCTTCGACACGGTGGTGAAGGAGGAGTTCTCGTGCGCCTCCAGGCCCGCCGCGTCGACGGCGGTGGCGGCGATCTTGTAGACGGTGGCGCGCTCCAGCTGGCCGCTCGGCTTCCAGGAGAGGCCGTCCGCGGCTATCTCGCCCTCGACCTCGGTGCCGTCCGCCGCGGTCATGGTGACCTCGGTGAGCTTGCCCTCGGTGACGGCGACCTTGGCGTCGTTGTTGATGGAGGCGTTCTGCGCGCCGTTCTCCGGCGAGATGGTGATCTGCGCCTTGGAGGTCTTCTGCTCGGCCGCCTCGTCGACCTGCGCCTGTGACGGGGCGGTCGGGGAGCCGGACGCCGCCGAACCGGACGCATCGTCGTCGTTGCACGCCGAGAGCACGAGTACGCCGCTGAGCACCGCCGCCGCCGCGACCAGGCTCCTGCGCCGCTTGCCGACCGTCATCACACGCTTCTCCATCGTCGCCGATTCCCTGTCAATCCATCAGAACGCCCATGACACCCCGTCCGGTTCCGGAAGCGGAGGGTTTGTGGGGAAGACCACTGACCGCCACTGTTCGACACGTCCGTACGGAGCGTCCGGTTCCCGGGCGGGCGCGCCCCGGCGCGCCGCGGCCCCGGGACGCCGTCCCGGGGCCGCGGGCAGGGCGGTCAGCGCGCCCTACGGCCGGTCGTCGTCTTCCTCCGCCCCATCTTCCTCGTCGAGCTCCCACTCCATCGCATCGGGGTCGTACTCGATCTCCTCGCTGCTCCAGGCGGCCTGGACCAGCTCGACGCCGGGCAGGTCGCGGACCAGGTCGAAGGGCTCCACGAGGTAGGAGAGGGCCTCGGAGGGGTCCTCCTGGACAGCGGCGCGGGCGTGGGCGCGCTCCTCGGCCGGCATGAACTCGTCGCTGTCGATCCGCTCCTCGGCGGCGGCGGTCAGGCCGGCCGGTCCGTCGATCTCCAGGACGATGTCGACGCGGAGACGGACGTGGCGGGTGGTGTCGGTGGTTTCGGGGGTGCTCATGGCTGGGAGCGTAGGGTCTGCCCGGGCCCGGCTTTCCCGCGACCCGCTGGGTTCACTAGCATCTGCGCACCGCGGGCTTCCCGCCGCGTTTCCCCCCGCGCCGTCCGCGGGGCTTTCCGTGAGGGAGAACGAGATCCACGTGTCCGCCGCCCGACGCACCCTGCTGACCGCCACCGCGGCGGGGACCCTGCTGTGCGCCCTGTGGTTCGTCCCCTCGGCGAACGCCTCCGACGGACCGGCCGGGGCGGCCGTGCCGGGCGGGAGCGGGACCTCCGCGCCGCTCGGCCACGGGGACCGGCTGGCCGACACGGGGGCGGGGCCGGACACGACCGCGTACCTGCTGGGCGGGACGGGGTTCCTCGGGGTGGGCGCGGGGTTCGTGGCACTGGCGATGCGCCGGCACGGACGCGCCTCCTGAGCCGGTGCGCAGGGGCCGCCCCCGGCGGGGCGGCCCTCCGTGCGGCGGGGGTCAGGCCAGCGGGCCGGTGACCGGCTCGACGGCGGCGACCAGGCGGCCCTCGCGGACGAAGGCGTCGGCGGCGGCCAGGTCGGGCGCGAGGAAGCGGTCCGGGCCGGGGCCGGCGACGCCGGCGGCGCGCAGCGCGTCGATGGCGGCCCGCGAGGCGGGGGCGGGGGTCAGGCCCTCGCGCAGCTCGATGCCGCGGGTGGCGGCGTACAGCTCGACCGCGATGATCCGGGCGAGGTTGCCGACGGCGGTGCGCAGCTTCCGCGCGGCGGACCAGCCCATGGAGACGTGGTCCTCCTGCATCGCCGAGGACGGGATGGAGTCGGCGGAGGCCGGGACGGCGAGCCGCTTCATCTCGCTGACCAGGGCGGCCTGCGTGTACTGGGCGATCATGAGGCCCGAGTCGACGCCGGCGTCGTCGGCGAGGAACGGCGGCAGGCCGTGGCTGCGGTTCTTGTCGAGGAGCCGGTCGGTGCGGCGCTCGGCGATGGAGCCGAGGTCGGCGGCGGCGATGGCGAGGAAGTCGAGGACGTACGCGACGGGCGCGCCGTGGAAGTTGCCGTTGGAGCGGACCTCGCCGTTGCCGAGGACGACCGGGTTGTCGACGGCGGCGGCCAGTTCGCGCTCGGCGACGAGCAGGGCGTGGGCCATGGTGTCGCGGCCGGCGCCGGCGACCTGCGGGGCGCAGCGGATCGAGTAGGCGTCCTGGACACGGGGGGCCTCGCCGGCCTGGAAGTGGCCGGTGAGGCCGGAGCCCTTGAGGACGGCCAGCATGTTGGCGGCGGAGGCGGCCTGGCCCGGGTGGGGGCGGATGGCGTGCAGCTCGGGTTCGAGGACCTTCTCGGTGCCGAGGAGGGCTTCGAGCGAGAGCGCGGCGGTGACGTCGGCCGACTTGTAGAGGACGTCGAGGTCGGCGAGGGCCATGATCAGCATGCCGAGCATGCCGTCGGTGCCGTTGAGGAGGGCGAGCCCCTCCTTCTCCTTGAGCTCGACGGGCGCGATGCCGTGCTCGGCGAGGAGGTCGCCGGCGGGCCGCACGGTGCCGTCGGGGCCCTCGGCGTCGCCCTCGCCCATCAGCGCGAGGGCGCAGTGGGAGAGCGGGGCGAGGTCGCCGGAGCAGCCGAGGGAGCCGTACTCGTGGACGACGGGGGTGATGCCGGCGTTGAGGACGTCGGCCATGGTCCGCGCGACCTCGGGGCGGACGCCGGTGTGCCCGGAGGCGACGGTCTTGAGCCGCAGGAACATCAGGGCGCGGACGACCTCGCGCTCGACGCGCGGGCCCATGCCGGCGGCGTGCGAGCGGACGATGTTCCGCTGGAGCTGCGCGCGCAGCTCGTGGTCGATGTGCCGGGTGGCGAGCGCGCCGAAGCCGGTGGAGACGCCGTAGACGGGCTCGGGCTTGGCGGCGAGCGCGTCGACGACGGCGCGGGAGGCGGCGAGCGCCGCGACGGCCTCCTCCGACAGCTCGACACGGGCGCCGTGGCGGGCGACGGCGATGACGTCCTGCGGGGTCGTGCCGGACGTGCCGAGAACGACTGTCTGCATATCCATATTCAGCACCCTACGGATTGAAGACCGACCTGTCACTAGGCAATCTGTCACCGTCCCCCACCGGGGCGGCCCCTTACGGTTCCGGTGGGAGCTCCACCGTCGGGGCGTCGCGGAAGCGGCGGCGGTCGCGGCCGCCGGGCGGGGCGTCGGCCAGCCGGACGACGGTCCCGTCCCGGCCGGCCACCACCGGTTTCGCGGAGCGGGCGGCCTTGGCCCGGTACTGGGCGGCGTCGGCGAGGCGGAAGAGGCGGCGGGCCGACCTGAGGGGGCCGATGGGGTCGCCGGTGGAGGCGACCCCGCAGGCCACGCCCTCGCCCAGCTCCAGCTCGGCCGCGCGCACGCACAGCTCCTCCGCCGCAGCGACCACCTCGTCGGCGCTCGGGCCGACCGTCAGGAGGCAGAACTCGTCGCCGCCGAGACGGGCCGCGAGGGCGCCGGGGAGGCGGGCGCCGCAGCGGGAGAGGACGGAGCCGAAGCGTTCGAGGAGGCGGTCGCCGACGGCGTGGCCGTGGGTGTCGTTGACCCGCTTGAGGCCGTTCAGGTCGCAGACGACGAGGCTGACGACCGAGCCGTCCGCGCGGTAGCGCTCGATGGCCTCGTCCAGGCGGGCGTCGACCGCGCGGCGGTTGGCGAGGCCGGTGAGCGGGTCGGTGAAGGCGAGCTTGCGGACCTCCTCCAGGCGCTCGGCCTGGGCGATGCCGGCCGCGACGACCGCCGCGAGGACGGTGGCGAAGTCCGCGTCGGCCTCGGCGAAAGGTTTCGCCCCGGCGGGCCGGGCCACGTACAGCTCGCCCCAGGCCCGGCCGTGCAGCACGATCGGGGCGACCACGCAGCAGCAGCGGCCGCGCCGCCGCAGCCCCTGGACGCGACCGGTGGCGACGGGCGCGTCGGCGGACTCCAGCCAGGCGTGCGGCCCGGCGCCCACCGTCCACCGCTCGTGCAGGAACTCGGTGATCTCGGGGAACTGGTGGACCGGATACGTCTCCGCGTCCGGGAACTCCTCCTCGCCGACCGCCCGCTCCCCGGCGTTCACGAGGACCCGCAGCCGCCCGTGGTCCCGCTCCCAGACCGAGAGGGCGCCGAAGCTCCCGCCCAGTCCGGCGCAGGCCCCGAGCGCCGCGGCCCGCCAGAACTCGCGCGGCGTGTGGGCCGCCGCCATCCCCTGTGCCAGCGCCACCACGGCCCGCAGCCGCACGTCCTCTCCCATTTCTCCAGCTTAGGGATGTTTGATCCGTTTTCCCCTCCGAGACGTCACAGAAAGTGACATTTCGTCTAAAATCGAATCATTCGGTCACCCGGTCACTCGCCGGGCCACTCCGGCTTCCGCTTCTCGTTGAAGGCGGCGACGCCCTCGGCGCGGTCGCCGGAGAAGGCCACCGAGCGCCAGGCCGCGTCCTCGACCTCCAGACCGGCCCGCAGGTCGAGGCCCTGCCCCAGCCGCATGGCCTTCTTCGCGGCCCGCAGGCCGACCGGCGAGTGCGCGGCGATGCGTCCGGCGAGCTCCAGGGCGGCCGTCCGGGCGTCCTCCGCCACCAGGTCCACCAGGCCCAGCTCCGCCGCCTCGGCGGCCTCCACCCGGCGGGCCGTGAAGACCAGCTCGGCGGCGCGCGCGGCGCCCACCCGGCGCGGCAGCAGCTGCGTACCGCCGCCGCCCGGGATGACGCCGACGGAGACCTCGGGCAGGCCGACGACGGTCGTCGCGTCGGCGACGATCAGGTCGCAGGAGAGCGCCAGCTCGTACCCGCCGCCGAGCGCGAAGCCGTGCACGGCCGCCACGGCCGGCATGGGCAGCTCCAGGACGCCGGTGTAGGCCGCGCGGGCGGTGGGCCGCTGGCGGACGAGGTCGGCGTCGGTGAAGGAGTTGCGCTCCTTGAGGTCGGCGCCGACGCAGAAGGCCCGGTCGTTCGAGGAGGTCAGGACGGTGACGCGGACGTCCCGGTCGGCGGCGAGCGCGGCGCAGGCGGCGCCGATGGAGCGGGCCATCTCGGAGGAGACCGCGTTCATGGCCTTGGGCCGGTCGAGGACCAGTTCCGCGACGTGACCGTCCTTCCGGACCGCCACGAACTCACCAAAGCGCTGCTCGGACATGACCGCACACCCTCCCGGTTCGGACCTGTTAACGGGTGTTAACAGGTGTTCACCGGGAGATCCTAGGTCGGACGGCGGCCCAGGAGCCAGGGCTCCACGACGCCGAGACCGCGGACCGACCGCTGCCACATGGGCTGGAGCGCGAAGCGGTACGCCCGGGGGGTCCGGCCCTCCTTCTCGGCGCGGGCGGCCTCCTCCGCCGCCTCGGCCTCCGAGACGGGCACGTCGCCGGTGCGGGTCAGCTCCTCGGCGAAGGCGCTGTCCACCAGCACGGCGTCCTTCGGCGCTATCGAGGTGAGCCGGCTGGCCAGGTTCACGGTGGTGCCGAAGACGTCGCCCATCCGGGTCGTCACGGTGCCGAAGGCGATGCCGACCCGGAGCGCCGGCATGGTCTCGTCCTGGCTGAGGGTCTCGATCAGCCGGAGCGCGATCTCGGCGGCGATGCCGGCGTCGTCCGCCGCGTACAGCACCTCGTCGCCGAGGGTCTTGATGAGCCGGCCGCCGTGCGCGGCGACCAGGTCGGCGCAGGTGGTCTCGAAGGCCTCGACCAGTTCGCCGAGTTCCTCCTCCTCCAGGCGGCGGGTGAGGCGGGTGAAGCCGACGAGGTCGGCGAAGCCGACGGCGAGGCGGCGGTCCACCATCTCCTCGTCGTCCGCGGCCTGCACGACCCGGCCGGTGGCGGCCGCGAGCTGCCGCCGCCACACGTAGATGAGGAACTCCTCCAGTTCCGGCAGGAGCAGCTCGACCAGGGGATACGTCACCTCGGTGCGGGTCATGCCGGGCTCGGGCGGCTCGGTCAGGCCCTCCAGGAAGGAGTCGATCTGCCATTCGGCCAGTCGGGCGGTGGTCTGCCCGGTGGAGCGGGCCACCTGCACCGCCATCGGCTCGCTGAGCAGCCCCGCCTCGACGAGGCCGGCGAGCCGCCGCAGGGCGAGCACGTCGGCCTCGGTGAGCGCCTTGGCCTGGCCGATGTCGGCGAAGCCCATGGCCCGCCAGAAGCGCGAGGCCAGCTCCATGGAGACGCCCGCGGTGCGGGCGGCCTGGAAGGGGGTGTAGCGGCGGTCGGCGCCGAGGATGAGCTGTTCGAGGCGGATGGCGAGCGGGTCGTCGGTCGGCTCGGCCGTGTGGTCGACGGCGTGGTGGGGGGTCGGGTACGCCGAGGGCTCGGCGGATCCGGCGGCCCCGGGCTGCTCGGGCTCCTCCCGTTCGCCGCCCGTGTTCGCGTCGTCGACGGTCACCGGCCGCCTCCTGCCCGTTCCCTGCCGCTGCCCACTGTCCTGCCGATCTGTTCGCCTGGATCGCGCTCCACGATACGACAGGTGTGGGCTGGCTCACGCCGGAACGGCCGGGGGATCAGTCCGTCGCGCGCAGGTGGACGATGTCGCCGGCGCCGACCGCCTCCGTGCCGCCGCCCTCGGTGGCGACGACCAGGCGCCCGTCGCCGTCCAGCGCGACGGCCTCGCCCTCCAGCATCCGCTCGCCCGGCAGGTCGGCGCGGACCCGGCGGCCGAGGGTGGCGCAGCCGGCCGCGTAGGCCGCCTGGATCCCGGACGCCTCGGGGTCGCCGCCGGCCCGCGTCCAGGCGCCGTACCAGTCGGCGAGGGAGCGCAGGACGGCCCGCAGCAGGGTGTCGCGGTCGGTGGAGACGGCCCCGGCGAGGAGGAGGGAACCGGCGGCGGGGACGGGCAGCTCGTCCTCGCGCAGGGAGACGTTGACGCCGAGGCCGACGACGACGCCGTCCCCGCCGGCCCGCTCGGCGAGGATGCCGCCGGCCTTGCGCTCCTCGCCCTTCACCGACACCAGGAGGTCGTTGGGCCACTTGAGGGAGAGGTCGACGCCGGCGGCCTTCACCAGGCCGGTGGCGGCGGCCACGCCGGTGAGCAGCGGCAGCCAGCCGAGCCGGTGCGCGGGAACGTCCGGCTTGAGGAGCACGGAGAGGAAGAGTCCCGAGCGGGCGGGGGCGCTCCAGGTGCGGTCGAGCCGGCCGCGTCCGGAGGTCTGCTCCTCGGCGACGAGGACGGCCCCCTCGGGGAGTTCGCCGGCGCGGGCGGCGAGGTCGGAGTTGGTGGAGCCGGTGGAGGGGACCACGTCGAGGGAGGTCCACAGGCCGTCCGGCAGGAGGAGGGCCTGGCGCAGGGCGCGGGCGTTGAGCGGGGGTCGTTCGAGGTCGGACCAGGGTCCGCCGGATGCGTGGGAGGACGTCATGCAAGCCAGACTAGGTGTGGGATAGACCGCACTGCGCAGCCGTATCGGCGCCGATACGCTACGGGGCAAGAGGCCGTCAGTAGCCCATTCGCAGTCAACGAACCCCCCGTGACCAGGCAGGGAGCCGCATCCCGATGTCCGAGCCGGCAGAGCAGTACGAGATCGACATTCACACGACCGCGGGCAAGATCGCGGACCTCAGGCGCCGTATCGACGAGGCCACGCACGCCGGCTCGGAGCGCGCGGTGGAGAAGCAGCACGCCAAGGGCAAGCTGACCGCGCGCGAGCGGATCGCCCTGCTGCTCGACGAGGGCTCCTTCGTGGAGCTGGACGAGCTGGCCCGGCACCGGTCCACCAACTTCGGCCTGGAGAAGAACCGTCCGTACGGCGACGGCGTCGTCACCGGCTACGGCACGGTGGACGGCCGTCCGGTCGCCGTGTTCTCGCAGGACTTCACGGTCTTCGGCGGGGCGCTGGGCGAGACGTACGGCCAGAAGATCATCAAGGTGATGGACTTCGCGCTGAAGACCGGCTGCCCGGTCGTCGGCATCAACGACTCCGGCGGCGCCCGCATCCAGGAGGGCGTGAGCGCGCTGGGCATGTACGGCGAGATCTTCCGCCGCAACACCCACGCGTCCGGCGTGATCCCGCAGATCTCGCTGGTCGTGGGCCCGTGCGCGGGCGGCGCGGTGTACTCCCCCGCGATCACCGACTTCACGGTGATGGTCGACCAGACCTCGCACATGTTCATCACGGGTCCGGACGTCATCAAGACGGTGACCGGCGAGGACGTGGGCTTCGAGGAGCTGGGCGGCGCCCGGACGCACAACGCGACCTCGGGCGTGGCGCACCACATGGCGGGGGACGAGAAGGACGCCATCGAGTACGTGAAGCAGCTGCTCTCGTACCTGCCGTCGAACAACCTCTCCGAGCCGCCGGCCTTCCCGGAGACGGCGGACACCGAGGTGTCGGGCGAGGACCTGGAGCTCGACGCGCTGATCCCGGACTCGGCGAACCAGCCGTACGACATGCACAAGGTCATCGAGCACGTCGTGGACGACGGCGAGTTCCTGGAGACGCAGGCGCTGTTCGCGCCGAACATCCTGACCGGCTTCGGCCGGGTGGAGGGCTTCCCGGTCGGCGTCGTCGCCAACCAGCCGATGCAGTTCGCGGGCTGCCTGGACATCGACGCGAGCGAGAAGGCCGCGCGGTTCGTGCGGACCTGCGACGCCTTCAACATCCCGGTCCTGACCTTCGTCGACGTGCCGGGCTTCCTGCCGGGCGTGGACCAGGAGTACGGCGGCATCATCCGGCGCGGCGCCAAGCTGATCTACGCGTACGCCGAGGCGACGGTCCCGCTGATCACGGTCATCACCCGCAAGGCGTTCGGCGGCGCGTACGACGTCATGGGCTCCAAGCACCTGGGCGCCGACCTGAACCTGGCGTGGCCGACGGCGCAGATCGCGGTCATGGGCGCGCAGGGCGCGGTCAACATCCTGCACCGCAGGACGATCGCCGAGGCGGAGGCGAACGGCGAGAACGCCGAGGAAGCTGCGGCGGTGCGGGCGCGGCTGATCCAGGAGTACGAGGACACCCTGCTCAACCCGTACATCGCGGCCGAGCGCGGGTACATCGACGGGGTGATCCTGCCGTCGGACACCCGCCCGCAGATCGTGAAGGGCCTGCGTCAGCTGCGGACCAAGCGGGAATCCCTGCCTCCGAAGAAGCACGGCAACATCCCGCTCTAGCCCTCGGGAGGGACAGCACGATGATCAAGGTCGTACGAGGCAACCCGACGCCCGAGGAGCTGGCCGCCGCACTGGCGGTGGTCCAGGCCCGGGCCGCGGCCACGGCGGCGGCGGCGGCCGCCTCCGGCGGCGGCCCGGCGGTACCGGAGGGCTGGTCGGACCCGTCGCGGATCGCGCGTTCGGTGCGCCACCGCCCGGGCCCGCGGGCCTGGGCCCGGTCCTACTGGCCGGTCTGAGCGGCACGACGTGGAGGAAGGCCGGACCCCTTGTGCGGGGGGTCCGGCCTTCGCCGTGTCCGCGGGAAGGCCGGCCCCGTCGTGCGCGGGGCCTGGTCTTCGCCGTGCCCGGTCAGCGGCGCTTCAGGAGGAGCGCCGGGACGAGGGCGGCCACGAGGACGAGCGCCGCGTTGACGAGGACCGCGCGGCCGATGCCGTCCGGGAGGGTGGCGGCGGTGACGACGACGGCGCTCATCACCGGGGTGCCGAGGGTGATGCCGATCTGCTGGGTCATGGTGGCGATGCCGGTGGCCATGCCCTGCTCGGCGTCGGGCAGGCCCGAGGTGGCGGTGACCATGAAGCCGACGATGGCGAGCATGTTGCCGACGCCGCCGGCGAAGGTGGCCGCGAGCAGCAGTCCGTACGTGCTCCGGTCGTCGCCGATGCCGAGGAGGGCGAGGGTGGCGGCGGCCTGGAGGAGCCCGCCGGCGACGAGGGCGGCGCGGGGCGAGAAGCGGCCGATGAAGCGGGGGGCGAGCAGGCCGCCGAGGACGGTGCCGGCGCCGAGGACGCCGAAGGAGAGGCCGGCGGCGAGCGGGGAGAAGCCGAGCACGTCCTGGAGGTGCAGGGTCATCAGGAAGACCAGCGAGGTCTCGGTGGCGAAGGCGGCGAGGCCGGCGAGGTTGCCCCAGACGACGGTGCGGCGCCGCAGGACCCGGAGCGGGACGAGGGGCGCGGCGGCGCGCCGCTCGACGAAGGGGAAGGCGGTGAGCAGGACGGCGGCCGCGGCGAGGGCGACGAGGGCGCCGGGGTCGGTCCAGCCGTGGGCGCCGGCGGCGGTGAGGCCGTGGACGAGGGCGAGGAGGCCGCCGGTGACGGTGACCGCGCCGGGCACGTCGAGCCGGGGCCGGACGGCGGGGCGGCTCTCCTCGAGGACGGCGGGGGCGACGAGGAGGACGGCGAGGGCGACCGGCACGTTGATGAGGAAGGCCCAGCGCCAGGAGAGCAGGTCGGTGAGGACGCCGCCGAGGACGGCGCCCGTGGTGAAACCGGCGGACATCAGGGCGCCGTTGAGGCCGAGGGCCCTGTCGCGGAGCGGGCCCTCGGGGAAGGCGGAGGTGAGGAGGGAGAGGCCGGCGGGGGTGACGGCGGCGGTGGCGAGCCCCTGGGCGACGCGGGCGGCCATGAGGAGTTCGGGGGTGGTGGCGAGGCCGCCGGCGAGGGAGGCGGCGCCGAGGACGGCCATGCCGGCGAGGAAGACGCGGCGGCGGCCGAGGAGGTCGGCGAGGCGGCCGAAGAGGAGGGTGAAGCCGGCGGCGGCGAGGGCGAAGGCGGTGGCGATCCACTGGAGGCCGCCGAGGGTGAAGCCGAGTCCCTCGCCGATGACGGGCAGGGCGACGTTCAGGATCGAGAAGTCGACGGCGAGCATGAACTGGGCGACGAGGAGGACGACGAGGACGAGCCGTGTCCGGCCGTCCGTGCGCGGGCGCGGGGCCGGAGCGGGCGGGGCGTCGAGGGCAACCATGGCGGACCCCTTAATGGGAGACTGGTTCCGTTAAGATGAACGAGACCGTAGCAGACCGAAGCTACTTAACGGAACAGGAGACCCATTTGAGCGAGAGCAGCGGGACGCCGGCCCCGTCGGCCGTACCCGGCACCCAGCGCCCCGGAGGCCGTACCGCCAAGGTGCGCCGGGCGGTCCTCGACGCCACCGGGGAGGCGCTCGCCGCCGGCGGCTTCCACACCCTGAACCTGGACCGGATCGCCGCCGCCGCGGGCGTCGGCAAGACCACCGTCTACCGCCGCTGGGGCTCCCCCGTCGGCCTGGTCGCGGACCTCCTGGCCGACATGGCCGAGCAGTCCGTGCCGGCCGCCGACACCGGCAGCCTCGCGGGCGACCTGCGGGCCAACGCCGCCCTCGTGCGGGAGACCCTCACCGACCCCCGGATGGGCGCCGTCTTCCGGGCCGTCATCGCGGCCGCCGCCTGCGACGGGGAGTGCGCCCGGGCGCTGAACGGCTTCTACCGCACCCGGCTGGCCGCGTGGGCCCCCGTCGCGCGGCGGGCGGAGGCCCGCGGCGAACTGCCCCCCGGCACCGACCCGCTGGAGCTGCTGCGGGCGGTCTCGGCACCGCTCTACTACCGCTTCGCCGTCACCCACGAGGAGCTGACCGAGGCCGACGCCGAACGGGCCGTCACGGCCGCCCTGGCCGCCGCCGCGGCGGGCGCGTACGCCGGCTGAGGGCGCCGCCCGGGGAGGCTTGAGTATCCGTACTCAGGCGCCCCGGCCGCCCCGGCGGCAGGATCGACGGCATGCTGTGGTCCGACCCCGAGAACAAGCCGCCGAAGTTCCTGCGCGAGGCGCAGGCGATGATGCGCAGATCGGGTGTGCTCCTGGCGCTGGCCATGGTCGTCCTGATGCTCGTGATGGGCGCGCGCTGAGTACGCTGCCCCCATGACTGCTGATCACCCGGCCGGCGCCCCGCGCCGCCTCGTCCTCGCCTCCGCCTCCCCCGCCCGGCTCGGTCTGCTCCGCCAGGCCGGCCTCGCCCCCGAGGTGATCGTCAGCGGCGTGGACGAGGACAAGGTCCACGCCCCGACCCCGGCGGAGCTCGCGCTGACGCTCGCGGAGGCCAAGGCGGCGCACGTCGCGGCCCGCCCGGAGGCGAGCGGTGCACTTGTGATCGGCTGCGACTCGGTCCTGGAGCTGGACGGGAAGGCGCTGGGCAAGCCCGCCGACGCGGCCGAGGCCACCGCCCGCTGGCGGGAGATGCGCGGCAGGGTCGGCATCCTCCAGACGGGCCACTGCGTCTACGACACGACGGCCAAGCGGTACGAGTCGGCGACGGCCTCGACGGTGGTGCGGTTCGGCGAGCCGACCGACGAGGAGATCGCGGCGTACGTGGCGAGCGGCGAACCGCTGCACGTGGCGGGCGCGTTCACGCTGGACGGCCGGTCGGCGCCGTTCATCGAGGGCATCGACGGCGACCCGGGCAACGTGATCGGCCTGTCGCTGCCGCTGCTGCGCCGGCTCCTGGCCAAGCTGGACGTGGGGATCACCGAGCTCTGGGCCTGAGCCCCCGTCAGGCCGTCGCGGCCCCCGCCGCCCCGGGACCGCCGGCCCGCTCCGGGGCGCCGTTCCCCTCCGGGCCGCCGGCCTCCTCGGCGGCGCCCGGCTCCTTCCCGTACGCCACCAGGGTGAGCACCACGAGCCCGACGACGGTCATGAGGAAGGCGAAGGCGCCCCAGCCGATCAGGCCGACCGCGACCGCGCCGAGGAGGGCGTGGACGACCGCGCAGCCGATGAGCAGTCCCCGGCCGAACCGGCCGGGGCGGCGGTCGCGGAGGCCCGCGAGGAGGGCGACGAGGCCGCAGAGCGCGAGGGCGAGGCCGGAGGCGACGCCGAGGGCCCAGGTGCCGGTGACCATGTGGTCGGGGTCGAGGCCGTCGAGGGACATCGACTGGATCTCCACGAAGCGGGCCATGAGCGCGTTGAGTCCGACGATCGCGGGCGCCTCCACGAGGAGGACGACGGCCGTGACGAGAGCGATCGGTCTGCGGGCCACCTCGGCCACCCCCTGGATTCGCCTGTTACCGACAGTACGGTCAACTCCGCGAAGGCTACTGGCCGGTAAACGTCCGGACAAGAGTTCGCGCGCCATGGCCGAAGGTCGACGGTCCGGCAAAGAATCACTGGCCCATTCGTAGGATCTCCACAAAGAAACGCGAACGGCGACTGGCTCCACGAACAGAGACCTGCGCCACACCTCAGAGCTACTGTGCCGTCAAGGAACCCTGCGTACCGTGGTGCGACAAGGGATTTCACGACCCGAGCGACCTTCGACCACGACCCCATGTGGGAAAGCTCACCATCGGGGACGGGTCGAGGGGCCGTGTCGGCAGTCCCTAAACTCAGCTTGTTTCAAGGAGGGAGCCATCGTGCGCAAGGTGCTCATCGCCAACCGTGGCGAAATCGCTGTTCGTGTCGCCCGTGCCTGCCGGGATGCCGGGATCGCCAGCGTAGCCGTCTACGCCGATCCGGACCGGGACGCCCTGCACGTCCGCGCGGCCGACGAGGCGTTCGCCCTGGGCGGTGACACCCCGGCCACCAGCTACCTGGACATGGCCAAGGTGCTCCAGGCCGCGAAGGACGCCGGCGCCGACGCCGTCCACCCCGGCTACGGATTCCTCTCCGAGAACGCGGAGTTCGCCCAGGCCGTCCTCGACGCCGGCCTGACCTGGATCGGCCCCCCGCCGCAGGCCATCCGCGACCTCGGTGACAAGGTCGCCGCCCGGCACATCGCCCAGCGCGCCGGCGCCCCGCTGGTCGCGGGCACCCCCGACCCGGTCTCCGGCGCCGACGAGGTCGTCGCCTTCGCGGAGCAGCACGGCCTGCCGATCGCGATCAAGGCCGCGTTCGGCGGCGGCGGCCGCGGCCTGAAGGTCGCCCGCACCCTCGAAGAGGTCCCCGAGCTCTACGACTCCGCCGTCCGCGAGGCCGTCGCCGCCTTCGGCCGCGGCGAGTGCTTCGTCGAGCGCTACCTCGACAAGCCCCGCCACGTCGAGACCCAGTGCCTCGCCGACCAGCACGGCAACGTCGTGGTCGTCTCGACCCGCGACTGCTCGCTGCAGCGCCGCCACCAGAAGCTCGTCGAGGAGGCCCCCGCGCCGTTCCTGACCGAGGAGCAGAACAAGCAGCTGTACGCGGCCTCCAAGGCGATCCTGAAGGAGGCCGGCTACGTCGGCGCCGGCACGGTCGAGTTCCTGGTCGGCCTCGACGGGACGATCTCCTTCCTGGAGGTCAACACCCGTCTCCAGGTGGAGCACCCGGTGACCGAGGAGGTCACCGGCATCGACCTGGTGCGCGAGATGTTCCGGATCGCCGACGGCGAGGAGCTGGGCTACGGCGATCCGGAGATCCGGGGTCACTCCTTCGAGTTCCGCATCAACGGCGAGGACCCGGGCCGCAACTTCCTCCCGGCCCCCGGCACCGTCACCCTCTTCCAGCCGCCGACCGGCCCGGGCGTCCGCCTGGACGCGGGCGTCGAGTCCGGCTCGGTCATCGGCCCCGCCTGGGACTCGCTCCTCGCCAAGCTGGTCGTCACCGGCGCCACCCGCGAGCAGGCGCTCCAGCGCGCCGCCCGCGCGCTCGCCGAGTTCAAGGTCGAGGGCATGGCCACCGCCATCCCGTTCCACCAGGCCGTCGTGGTCGACCCGGACTTCACCGCCGACCCGTTCCGCGTCCACACCCGGTGGATCGAGACGGAGTTCGTCAACGAGATCAAGCCGTTCGCCCCGGCGGGTGCCGACGCGGAGGAGGACGAGGCCGGCCGCGAGACCATCGTGGTCGAGGTCGGCGGCAAGCGCCTGGAGGTCTCCCTCCCCTCGTCGCTCGGCATGAGCCTGGCCCGCACCGGTCTGGCCGCCGGCGCCAAGCCCAAGCGCCGCGCCGCGAAGAAGTCCGGCCCGACCGCCTCGGGCGACACCCTCGCCTCCCCGATGCAGGGCACGATCGTCAAGGTCGCGGTCGAGGAGGGCCAGGAGGTCAAGGAGGGCGACCTGATCGTCGTCCTGGAGGCCATGAAGATGGAGCAGCCCCTCAACGCCCACAAGTCCGGCACCGTCACGGGCCTGACCGCCGAGGTCGGCGCGTCGGTCACCTCCGGCGCCGGCATCTGCGAGATCAAGGCCTGACGGCCCGTCCGCCCGGATGCTCGGAAGAAGGGCCCGCAGGCAGCCGCCTGGGGGCCCTTCGCCGTACGCACCGGGGTGCGGCGGACGAGGGGCGGCGGCTCACCGCGTACGGGCGGGCGCGGGCCGTACGGGTAACAGGTGCGGGGCGGTACGGAGGCGGGTCACGGGCTCAGCGCCGACGGAGGTCCGCGACGCGGGCCGTCCGCTCCAGCGGCTCGGCGCCCATCCCGGGCCCGGGGCCGCGGAACTGACCGGACGGCATCCGGCCCCCGCGCTGGACGGGCAGCGGCATCTCGCGGCGGCCCCGGACGCCCGGGGGGAGCTGCTCGCCGGCGGGCGCGCCGCCCTGCCCGGTGCCGGCCACCGCGATCTGCACGCCCTGGTCGGCGAGGGCCTGGAGCTCGGTGGCGGCCCGCTCGTCGTGCGGCGGGGGCTCGTCGGTGACCAGGCGGGTGATCACGTCCGTCGGCACCGTCTGGAACATGGTGTCGGTGCCGAGCTTGGTGTGGTCGGCGAGGACCACGACCTCGGCCGCCGCCTGCACCAGCGCCCGGTCCACGCTCGCGGAGAGCATGTTCGAGGTGGAGAGGCCGCGCTCGGCGGTGAGACCGCTGCCGGAGAGGAAGGCGCGGGAGACGCGCAGCCCCTGGAGCGACTGCTCGGCCCCGCTGCCCACCAGGGCGTAGTTGGAGCCGCGCAGGGTGCCGCCGGTCATGACGACCTCGACCCGGTTGGCGTGGGCGAGGGCCTGGGCGACGAGCAGCGAGTTGGTGACGACGGTGAGGCCGGGCACCCGGGCGAGCCGGCGGGCCAGCTCCTGGGTGGTGGTCCCGGCGCCGACGACGATGGCCTCGCCCTCTTCGACCAGGCTCGCGGCGACGTCGGCGATGGCCGTCTTCTCCGCGGTCGCGAGATGGGATTTCTGCGGGAAGCCGGACTCTCGCGTGAATCCGCCCGGCAGCACCGCACCGCCGTGCCGGCGGTCGAGGAGTCCTTCTGCCTCCAGGGCCCGTACGTCACGGCGCACGGTCACTTCGGAGGTCTGGACGACGCGGGCGAGCTCGCGGAGCGACACGGCCCCATTGGCTCGCACCATTTCGAGGATCAACTGGCGACGTTCTGCAGCGAACACGAAACTGACAGTAACGTGGGCGGCCGATGCTTTTCAGCACTATGCGCCGGATTGCGGAAGATGCACACAGGCGGGGCTCCCAAGTGGTATGGAGAGCCCCGTCATTGATCCGTTTTGCGCCCCGGCTATGCCCCGTCTTGCCGGGGGTTGTCCGAGTCGGCGAACCGTTCCCGCAGGCGGGGACGGTGATCGCCGTCCGGGTCCGCGGGGTGTCAGCCCTCGCCCGTGGTCTTTCGGGTGTGCAACTGCCGTGCCACTTCCGCGATCGAGCCCGACAGGGAGGGGTACACGGTGAAAGCATTTGCGATCTGTTCGACCGTCAGATTGTTGTCGACCGCGATCGAGATCGGGTGGATCAGCTCGCTCGCCCGGGGGGCGACGACACAGCCGCCGACCACGATGCCGGTGCCGGGGCGGCAGAAGATCTTCACGAAGCCGTCCCGGATGCCCTGCATCTTGGCGCGGGGGTTGCGCAGCAGCGGCAGCTTGACGACCTTGGCGTCGATCTTGCCGGCGTCGACGTCGGCCTGGGTGTAGCCGACGGTGGCGATCTCGGGGTCGGTGAAGACGTTCGAGGAGACCGTCTTCAGGTTGAGCGGGGTCACCGCGTCGCCGAGGAAGTGGTACATCGCGATCCGGCCCTGCATGGCGGCGACCGAGGCGAGCGCGAAGACGCCGGTGACGTCACCGGCCGCGTAGACGCCGGGGGCGGAGGTGCGGGAGACCTTGTCGGTCCAGATGTGCCCGGAGTCCTTGAGCCGGACCCCGGCCTCCTCCAGGCCCATCCCGGCGGTGTTCGGGATGGCGCCGACGGCCATCAGGCAGTGGGTGCCGGAGATGACCCGGCCGTCCGCGAGGGTGACCTCGACCCGGTCGCCGACCCGCTTGGCGGACTCGGCGCGGGAGCGGGCCATGACGTTCATGCCGCGGCGGCGGAAGACGTCCTCCAGGACCGCGGCGGCGTCCGGGTCCTCGCCCGGGAGCACCCGGTCGCGGCTGGAGACGAGGGTGACCCGGGAGCCGAGGGCCTGGTAGGCGCCGGCGAACTCGGCGCCGGTCACACCGGAGCCGACCACGATGAGCTCCTCCGGGAGCTCCTTCAGGTCGTAGACCTGCGTCCAGTTCAGGATCCGCTCGCCGTCCGGCTTGGCGTCGGCCAGCTCGCGCGGGTGGCCGCCGGTCGCGATCAGGACGGCGTCGGCGGTCAGCGTCTCCTCGCTGCCGTCGGCGGCCGTCACGATCACCTGGCGGGAGCCGTCCAGGGCCTGCCGGCCGTCGAGCCGGCCGCGGCCGCGCAGCACCCTGGCGCCCGCGCGGGTGACGGAGGCGGTGATGTCGTGCGACTGGGCGAGCGCGAGCCGCTTCACCCGTCGGTTGACCTTGCCGAGGTCCACGCCGACGACGCGGGCGGCCTGCTCGATGTGCGGGGTGTCGTCCGCGACGATGATGCCCAGCTCCTCGTAGGAGGAGTCGAAGGTGGTCATCACCTCGGCGGTGGCGATCAGGGTCTTGGAGGGCACGCAGTCGGTCAGGACGGACGCGCCGCCGAGGCCGTCGCAGTCGACGACGGTCACCTCCGCGCCGAGTTGGGCGCCCACCAGGGCCGCCTCGTATCCGCCGGGTCCGCCGCCGATGATCACGATCCGGGTCACTGGGATCTACGCCTCGCGCTCTCGTTCTGCCGGGGGTGTGCGGCCCCCGCTGGGCTGCAGTGCGTACGCCATTGTCCCGCACGCTTCAAGTGCGTACCCCATTCTCCCGCACGCGGCGGAGTCCCTCGCGCCGGGGCCCTCCCCGGCCCCGGGAAATCTCCCGGAGGACCGCCGGGAGACCGCCGGCCGGGCCCCCGGGCGGACCGGCGGGACCCTCCGCCCGGCCCCACCTCGGCGTTCTCCGGGCACCCCGGTCCCTCCCGTACCCTCGGTCCCATGTCGCTCTACGCCGCTTACGCCGGCAACCTCGACGCGCGGCTGATGAGCCGCCGCGCCCCGCACTCCCCGCTGCGCGGCACCGGCTGGCTGAACGGCTGGCGGCTCACCTTCGGCGGGGAGCAGATGGGCTGGGAGGGGGCGCTGGCCACCCTCGTGGAGGCCCCGCGCCAGCAGGTCTTCGTGGCGCTGTACGACATCGCCCCGATGGACGAGGACTCCATGGACCGCTGGGAGGGCGTCGGGCTCGACATCTACCGGCGGATGCGGGTCCGGGTGCACACCCTGGACGGTGAGGAGCCGGCCTGGGTGTACGTGCTCAACGCCTACGAGGGCGGGCTGCCGTCCGCGCGCTACCTGGGCGAGGTGGCCGACGCGGCCGAGTCGGCGGGGGCGCCGCACGACTACGTGATGGAGATCCGCAAGCGGCCCTGTTGAGGCGGGGGCCGGTCCGGGGTCCCGGGGGCGGTGCGGTGGCGGTTCCGCCGGCGGTTTCGTCGGAAACGACAAGACAACGATCGCATGTCCGTCCGCGCCGTCATCTACGCGCGTAGGAATTCTCCGGCTAGGCTTCTTCGCGAACGAATTCCGTCCGGGGTCACCGCCCTCGGACCCCCTCCCCGAGGCGAGAAGAGCCAGTGAACGCTACTGCCACCCCGTACGAGGCCGCCGAGTCCGCCGCCGCGCGACTGCGCGAGCTGACCGGAGTCGAGAACCACGACGTCGCCCTGGTCATGGGCTCCGGCTGGGCGCCGGCCGTCGACGCCCTGGGCGCGCCCGAGGCCGAGTTCCCCGTCACCGAGCTTCCCGGCTTCCCGCCGCCGGCCGTCGAGGGCCACGGCGGCAAGGTCCGCTCGTACAAGATCGGTGAGAAGCGCGCCCTGGTCTTCCTCGGCCGCACCCACTTCTACGAGGGCCGCGGGGTCGCCTCCGTCGCGCACGGCGTGCGCACGGCCGTCGCCGCCGGCGTGAAGACCGTCGTCCTGACGAACGGCTGCGGCGGCCTGCGCGAGGGCATGCGCCCCGGCCAGCCGGTCCTCATCAGCGACCACATCAACCTGACGGCCGCCTCCCCGATCGTCGGCGCGAACTTCGTCGACCTCACCGACCTGTACTCGCCGCGGCTGCGGGCGCTGTGCAAGGAGGTCGACGCGACGCTGGAGGAGGGCGTGTACGTCCAGTTCCCCGGCCCGCACTACGAGACCCCCGCCGAGATCAACATGGTCCGCGTCCTGGGCGGCGACCTCGTCGGCATGTCCACCGTCCTGGAGGCCATCGCCGCGCGCGAGGCCGGCGCGGAGGTCCTGGGCATCTCGCTGGTGACCAACCTCGCGGCGGGGCTCTCGGGCGAGCCGCTGAACCACGAGGAGGTCCTGCAGGCGGGCCGCGACTCGGCCGCCCGGATGGGCGAACTGCTGACGCGGGTCCTGGACCGCATCTGATCCTTCCGGGGCCGTTCCCCCCGGGGCCCGGCGCTTCCCGGGCCCCGGAGCAGCAGGGGCCCCGGGCGTGGCGGGGGCCGCCGCGCGGGGCTCCTCCCCCGCCCCTTCCCGTGACCGGGCGGGGTCCGGGGCGGAGCCCCGGTTACGGGAAGGGTCGGGGCGGGGAAAGGCTCCGCGCAGCGGCCGGCCCCACCGACCGCCCCCGCCCACCGACCGCCCCACCCCACCTCACCGCCCGCAGACGAAAGGCGCATCACCGTGACGCAGGACGAACTCCTCGCCCGGGCCCAGGCGTGGCTCGCCGAGGACCCCGACCCCGAGACCCGGGAGGAGCTCGGCGCGCTCCTCGACCGGGGGGAGACCGACGAGCTGGCGGTCCGGTTCGCCGGGACGCTGCAGTTCGGCACCGCGGGGCTCCGCGGGGAGCTCGGCGCCGGGCCCATGCGGATGAACCGGTCCGTGGTGATCCGGGCCGCCGCCGGGCTCGCCGCGTACCTGAAGGGGAAGGGGCAGGCCGGCGGCCTGGTCGTCATCGGCTACGACGCCCGCTACAAGTCGGCCGACTTCGCCCGGGACACCGCCGCCGTGATGACGGGCGCCGGGCTGCGCGCCGCGCTGCTGCCGCGCCCGCTGCCGACGCCGGTCCTGGCGTACGCCATAAGGCACCTGGGCGCCGTCGCCGGCGTCGAGGTGACCGCGAGCCACAACCCGCCGCGGGACAACGGCTACAAGGTGTACCTGGGCGACGGCTCGCAGATCGTGCCGCCGGCCGACGCCGAGATCGCGGCCGAGATCGCCGCCGTCCGCGCGCTGGCCGACGTGCCCCGGCCCGAGGACGGCTGGGAGACCCTCGGCGAGGAGGTCCTGGAGGCGTACCTGGCCCGGACCGACGCCGTCCTGACGCCCGGCTCGCCGCGGACCGCGCGGACGGTCTACACGGCGATGCACGGCGTCGGGAAGGACGTCCTGACGGCGGCCTTCGCGCGGCACGGCTTCCCGCCGCCGGCGCTGGTCGCCGCGCAGGCGGAGCCCGACCCGGCGTTCCCGACGGTGGCCTTCCCGAACCCGGAGGAGCCGGGCGCCATGGACCTCGCCTTCGAGGCGGCCCGGGCCGTGGACCCCGACCTCGTCATCGCCAACGACCCGGACGCCGACCGCTGCGCCGTGGCCGTGCCGGACGCCTCCGTCGAGGGCGGCTGGCGGATGCTGCGCGGCGACGAGGTCGGCGCGCTGCTCGCCGCGCACCTCGTGCACAAGGGCGCGCGGGGCGTCTTCGCGGAGTCGATCGTCTCGTCCTCGCTGCTCGGCCGGATCGCCGAGGCGGCCGGGGTCGGGTACGAGGAGACGCTGACCGGCTTCAAGTGGATCGCGCGCGTCGACGGGCTGCGGTACGGGTACGAGGAGGCGCTCGGCTACTGCGTGGACCCCGAGGGCGTCCGCGACAAGGACGGCATCACGGCGGCGCTGCTCGTCGCCGAGCTGGCCTCGGAGCTGAAGGAGCGGGACCGGACGCTGACGGACCTGCTCGACGACCTGGCGGTCGCGCACGGGCTGCACGCCACGGACCAGCTGTCGGTGCGGGTGGAGGACCTGGGGATCATCGCGAACGCGATGGCCGCCCTGCGCGAGACCCCGCCGGTGCGGCTCGCGGGCCTGACCGTGGTCTCGGCGGAGGACCTGACGAAGGGCACGGAGTCGCTGCCGCCGACGGACGGTCTGCGCTACCACCTGGACGGCGACTACAAGGCCCGGGTGATCGTCCGCCCGTCGGGCACGGAGCCCAAGCTGAAGTGCTACCTGGAGGTCGTGGTCCCGGTCGCCGACGCGAGCGGGCTCGCGGCGGCCCGGGCGACCGGCGCCGAGGTGCTGGGCGCGCTGAAGAAGGACCTGGCGGCGGCCGCGGGGCTGTAGCCGGGCGGGACGCGGCGGAGGGCCGGTGCGGGGGTTCCCGTGCCGGCCCTCCGTCGTGTCGCCGGCTTCCCTATCCGAAGCGGCCGTTGACGTAGTCCGCCGTGCGCGGGTCGCGCGGGGAGCCGAACACGGTGTCGGTGGGGCCGTGTTCGACGATCACGCCGGGGGTGCCCTGTTCGGCGAGGAAGAAGGCGCAGGAGTCGGAGACCCGGGCGGCCTGCTGCATGTTGTGGGTGACGATGACGATCGTCACCTCGGACTTCAGCTCGGCGATGGTCTCCTCGACGCGCCGGGTGGAGGTGGGGTCGAGGGCCGAGCAGGGCTCGTCCATGAGGAGCACGCGGGGGCGGACGGCGAGCGCGCGGGCGATGCAGAGGCGCTGCTGCTGTCCGCCGGAGAGGGCGCCGCCGGGCTGCCGGAGCCGGTCCTTGACCTCGTTCCAGAGGCCGGCGCGGGTCAGGCACTCCTCGACGAGGGCGTCCTTCTCATCGCGGCCGGCCCGGACGCCGCCGAGCTTGAGGCCGGCGAGGACGTTCTCGTACAGGGACATCGCGGGGAACGGGTTGGGCTTCTGGAAGACCATGCCGATCTCGCGGCGGGCGTGGGTGATGCGGCGGCCCCGGTCGTAGATGTCGGCGCCGTCGAGGAGGACCCGGCCCGACAGGGCGGCGGAGCCGATGAGTTCGTGCATCCGGTTGAGGATGCGCAGGAAGGTCGACTTGCCGCAGCCGGAGGGGCCGATGAGGGCGGTCACCTCGTGGGCGGGCATGGCGAGCGAGACCCGGTCGAGGACCTTGCGGTCGCCGAACCAGGCGGAGACGGCCTCGGCGTCGAGCGCGCCCGCGCGGGCGGCGGGCGGCCTCCCGCCGGGGACGGACGGTCTCCCGCCGGGCACGGGCGGCAGGGTGACGGTGTCGGCGAGGTCGGTCATGCGGTCATCAACTCCACGGTTCTCAGAGGAGGTTGGGGAGGAGCCGGGTCAGTTCGCCGGAGACGAGGACGCCGAGCGCGACGAGCACGGGGGTGGCGGCGATCCAGGTCTGGCGGGGGCCCCAGCGGCGGCGGGCGGCGACGGTGAGGACGGCGGCGAGGAGCAGGGCCTGGGCGCCGAGGAAGATCTTCGGCCAGGCGGCCGGGTCGCCGGCGAGCGCCTTCTCCGCGTCGGTGATCCAGCCGGGCCGCAGCGGGCGGGCCGGGCTGGGCTGGACGTCGGAGACCAGTTTCGCGTCGACGAAGAGGAAGTCCTCCGGGGTGTACGCGCCCCCGTCGGCCGTCACCAGGGTCAGCCGGCCCGCCCCGGCGCCGGGCGCGGGCAGGGTCGGGTCGCCGGGCCGCCGTACGCCCACCACCTCGTACACGGCCTCTCCCTGACCGGTCGTCACCTCGACGCGGGCGCCGGGCGGCAGCCGGTGCAGGTCGTTGAAGGGGCTGCCGTACCCCCACTGGCGGCCCATGAGGACCGCCGTCCCCGCCTGGCCGGGCAGCGGGGTGTCGCGGCGGTGGCCGGGGCCCGACATGAGGACCTCGGACGTGGTGCCCTCGGCGACGACCTCGCGCAGCCCGAGGACCGGGATGCGGAGCAGGGCGACGGGGGCGCCGAGGGCGACCGGCTTGCCGTCGTACGTGGTCTGCCCCACCGGGGCGGTGCCGAGGGCGAGTTGCTCGCGCAGCTCGTCGTAGGCGGTGGCCTGGTCGCGGGCGTGCTGGAGGTGCCCGACGACGGTCAGGTTCGCGGCGAAGCCGATGAGCAGCGCGGCGAGCACGCACAGCGCCGCCCCGGCCAGGGCGAGCCCGGCGCGGGGGGCGGCGGGAGCCGGTGCGGTGGTCACGGCCGGGCGACCGCCTTGCGGCGGCGGACCCCGATCACGGCCGCCGCGCCGAGCAGGCAGAGCGCGAGCGAGCCGAGCGCGGCGGAGGCGGCGGAGGAGGAGGCGCCGGTCGCGGCGAGGGCGCCGCCCGAACCGCCCTGCGGGGAGGCGCCGGTGGAGCCGGACCCGGTCGCCCCGCCGTCACCGCCGCCGGCGCCGGAGGAGCCGGAGGAGCCGGACGGGTCGCCGGTGGTGCCGTCGGCGCCGGCGGCCCCGGACGCGGTCGGCGTGGGCGTGGCGCCGGTGCCGGGCGTGTCCGTGGGGGTGGGCTCGTCGGTGGGCCCGTCCGTCGGGTCGTCGGTCGGGTCGTCGGTCGGCCCGTCCGTCGGGGTGTCGGTGGGGGTCGGCGTGCCGGTGGGCGTCGGGGTGCCGGTGGGTGTCGGGGTGCCGGTGGGGGTCGGGGTGGTGGCGGGGCCCGCCACGAACGTCTCCAGGGCCTGGCTGGGGGTGTACGCGGCCGGGTCGGCGGGGGTGTACTGCGCGAGGACGGGGAAGGAGAGGTTGACCGTGCCGTGCATCGTGGCCGTGATCTCCGCCTTGCCGGCCACGAGCTCCCGGGTGCCGAGCTCCTTGATCTCGCCGGTCGCGTCGTCGAGCGTGAGGAAGGTGACCGTGCCCGCCGCGGCGGCCGGTTCGATCTCCGCCCGGATCGGGAAGGTGCTGCCCACGGGCGGGGTGGCGCTGTCGGAGCCGACCTTCAGGTTGGTCGCCTGCTGGTCGATGGCGGACCAGCTCTCCCCCGTGACCTCGATCATCCGGGAGAAGTACGCGGCGCGGGCCTCGGAGTCCGCCGTCTCGCAGGAGAGCCGCAGCTCGTACCGGCCGTCCAGGGGCCCGGAGGGCACGAGCTCGCGCAGCCGGTCCTGGAGCGTGGCGTAGCCGGCGCCGGAGCCGGTGAGCGGGCCGGAGAGCGGGGTGGTGCCGAGCGGCCCGCCGGGGGCGACCTCGGCGATCGGCGCGGTGAGGGCCGGGTCGCCGGGGTCGACCAGGACCAGGACGCCCTTGACGTACGGCTCGCCGGCCTCGGCGGGCGCGGGGCACGGCCCGTCGGCGGTGACGGACGACAGACCGTCCGCGAGGGCGCCCGAGGCCGGGGCCGGGGTGAAGGTGCCGTGCCGGGTGGCGGCGGAGGCGGGCGTGGACAGGCCCAGGACGAGGGCGAGGGCGCCGCAGAGGAGGGCGAGGGCCGTGAGCAGTGCCACGGGTGATCTGAGGGGCGTGACCTGGTGCATGGGACGGATGTCCTCCGGGGCGGGTGGTGGTCGGCAGCGTGGGCGGGACGCGGGAGGTCGCGGGCGGGTCCGGGGAGTTCGGGCGGGGTACGCCGGGGGGCCGGGCACCCTGGGGTGCCCGGCCGGCGTGCGGTCAGGGGGCGGGAGCGGTCAGCGCTCGCCCTTGAGGGTGGTGGTGCCGCAGGCGGCGCCGAGGGTGCCGAAGCCGTAGGAGGCGATCGTCGTGCCGGCGGCGCAGACCTTGGAGGACGAGCCGACGAAGGTCTGGGAGACCGTCGCGTTCGTCAGCTTCGTGGTCGGGACGACGTTGTAGACGTCACGGGTGAAGGGGAAGGACGGGTTGAGCGTCTTGTCCGTGTTGCGCGGGGCGACGGTGCCGACGGAGCCGAGGACGGCCGCGCCGCGGCGGTCGGCGACGACGGCCTTCTCCTGCGCCGTGTACTGGGCGACCGAGTACGGGGCGATGTCGCCGGCGGAGTCGAGGACGGTGCCGTCGTTCTCCTGGGCGCCCTGCGTGACGCAGGCGCCCGGCGTGGTCACGCCGATGGAGGAGAGGAAGAACTGGCGGGTGCCGGAGTTGGCCTGCGGCAGGATCGGGGTGAGCGCCACGCCGTTCAGGCTGGTGAGGTTGCACTCGTAGACGCTCTTCAGCTGGGCCGCCGTCAGGTCGGCCGGCAGGGCGCTGTCGGAGCGCTTGGCCCAGGACACGGCGTCCTTGGCGAAGGGGATCCAGGTCAGGTCCGTGGAGGTGGCGGTGTCGACCGGGCCGCGCGAGGAGCGGGCGAAGTCGAGGCAGCCGGAGTTGGTGTCCACGGCGTTGCGGAGCGCGTCGATGCCGGCCGAGGAGCCGTTCGGGCGGTTGATCACACAGCCGGTGGCCTTGGTCTTGATGGTGGCCGTGCCCGTGGCGTTCCAGGAGGCGATGATCTTCTGGCCGAAGGCGTTGACGACGACGTCGCCGAGGCCGTTCATGACGTCCTGGGTCGTGTCCGAGCCGACACCCGCCAGGGTGCGGTACTGGGTGACCGGGGTGGGGTCGGCCTGGGCCGCCGGGGCGAGGGCGACACCGAGACCGAGGGCGGCCACGCCGAGGGCGGCACCGAGACGAGCGCGGGACTTGACGTTCACTTCTGATCTCCTCCGTGAAAACGGATGTCATGGAATGGACGCACAAGCGAAATCCGGATTCTCATTTTCCGGCCGGTCCGTCGACCGGCCGGGAACAACAATTCCGCACGGGCGGATCGGGGAACCACCACGTTCAGCCGCTTTTCAGGTTACGAATTCCCGTACGAGATGGATCCGCGGGGGTCCCGCGCCGTCCGGCGAATCCGAGGACGGCGGGCCCGGCCACTCCGGCGACGCCGCCGATGACCAGCACGCCGAGCAGGATCCAGCGGACCCGCCCGAGCACTCCGGAGGGCGTGGTGCCGGTGGCCGAGGCGAGCTGCCGTCCGGGGTCCCCGCCGGGGCCGGAGCCGTTCCCCGCGCCGGTTCCGCCCGCCGCGGGGCCGCCGGGCGGGGCGGAGGGGGGCGCCCCCGTCCCCGTACCGCCGCCGTCGGAGCCGGAGCCGGAGCCCGTGCCGGAGCCGCCGCCCGGGCCGGTGCCGGTGGCGGAGCCGCCGTCGCCGGTGGCGGAGCCATGACACCCTGCGCGCCTCCAAGGCCATGCAGGAGCGCGCCTTCGCCGACCCGAAG
>NZ_JBEZUZ010000098.1:0-27723 GCF_040636735.1 Streptomyces sp. NPDC035033
GCCTACGACCGCGCCAAGAAGGCCGAGGGCAAGACGGGCGAGGCGCTGGTCGTCGCGCCGGTGGACATCCGGCGCCCCCGTCACGAAGGCCGGTCGCGGCGGCCGTCCCGGCCGTCCTCCGTGGGCTCAGTCGGTGGACAGGGCCTGGAGGAGGTCGCCGACCTGAGGGTCGGACAAGGCGCGGGCCACGTCGGCCTGGGCGACGATGCCGACCAGGGTGTGTCCGTCGATGACCGGCAGGCGGCGGACCTGGTGCTCGCTCATGGTGCGCAGGATCTCCTCGGCGTCGTCGTCGGCGCCGATGGTGACCGCCTCGCCCTGGGCCAGGTCCCCGGCCTTGACCTGGGCCGGGTCCTTGCCGGCGCCGAGGACCTTCACCACGATGTCGCGGTCGGTGAGCATGCCCTTGAGCTTCTCGTCGGTGCCGCAGATGGGCAGCGCGCCGACGCCGAGTTCCGTCAGCTTCCTCGCCGCGTCCAGCACCGTCTCGTTCGCGCCGATGCACTCGACGTCTGCCGTCATGATCTCTCGCGCGGTCGTCACTGGGAGTACCTCGTTTTCTTCCGCGGGCGTGAGGACGCAGCTTCGCTACGTGCCTTTTCTCCTTTTTGCGCCTGACCTGGACCCCTCGCGGTAAACCACCTCCCGGGCACCGATCGCGTCGTCCGGACGCCCGCTCCGCGTCCCCCCTCGGCCCCTCGCGTCACCTCCCCGCGGTGGGTCCGGGCGAGCCCCCGGCGGCGGCCGCGCCGGCACCGGTCGCCTCACCGGGGCCGGATGCGATCGCTCCGTCGCCCGGCCCGCCGAGGACCGCTCGGCCGATGGCCACAGGGGCCGTGTTCCGCGACCCGGAGCGATGTTCCTCACAACCACCGGACGGGGGCCTCGGTGTAGGGTCGAGGGCGCCCTTGACCTGCACGAAGCAGGCAGGGAGCCGTCTCAGAGGAGTCCACAGTGCTGCGCACTCTGTTCAAGTCCAAGATCCACCGGGCCACCGTCACCCAGGCGGACCTCCACTACGTGGGGTCCGTGACCGTCGACGCCGATCTGCTGGACGCCGCCGATCTGCTGCCCGGCGAGCTGGTCCACATCGTCGACATCACCAACGGCGCCCGGCTGGAGACCTATGTCATCGAGGGCGAGCGGGGCTCCGGCGTCATCGGCATCAACGGTGCCGCCGCCCACCTCGTGCACCCCGGTGACCTGGTGATCCTCATCAGCTACGCGCAGATGGAGGACGCGGAGGCGCGCGCGTACGTGCCGCGCGTCGTGCACGTCGACGGCGAGAACCGCATCGTGGAACTGGGCGCCGACGCCTCGGCGCCCGTGCCCGGCAGCGACACCGTGCGTCCGCCGCACGCGGTGCCGGCACCGGCCTGACGACCGAGGAGCGCCGCATGGCGGGCGAGCAGGGGCAGGGGCAGGAGCGGAGGGCCGAGCCGGCCCTCCGGGACGACCGGGAGAACGGGCGCCTGGAGGCGTACGTCGGTGACGCCTTCGCCGGCGTGATCGTCTACTTCGCCCTGGACGACGAGCCGCACGCGCTCGTCGTCGTCCACACGGTCGTCGACGCCGACCACGAGGGCAAGGGGATCGCGGGCGCGCTCGTCCGCGCGTTCTACGCCAAGGCCGCCCGCGAGGGCGTCCCCGTCGTGCCGCTCTGCCCGTACGCCGCCAAGTGGGCCGAGCGCCACCCCGAGGAGGCCCCGCCGCCCTCCGCCGAGGCGGTCCGCGCGGCCGAGCGGCAACTGGCGGCCACCCCCGGCCTGTGGTGAGCCCGCCGGATGAGAGGAACCCGTCCGCCCCGCGCGCGTGACCCGTACGGGCCCCGTGCGCGGGCCGGGGCGGCGGTGCCGGTGCCACCCTGGGGGTAGGGGCCGAAGGGGGGCCGACCCGGGAGGTCCGTCATGACCCATCCGTATCCCGATCCGCTGCCGCCCTCGCCGATCCCGCCGCCGGAGCCCTCGCCCCCGCCGGTGCCGCCGCCGAACCCGGTACCCGTCCCGCCCGAGCCGGCCCCGCCCAACCGGCCGCAGCCCGGCGGGCCCGTACCGCCCCCGGAACCCCAGCCGCAGCCCGGCCCCGCCGGACTCTCCGGCGTACCGTACGGACGGTCAACGCCCCGGTGACGCAAGGGAGTCCACCTCCCCGGCGGACTTCCGCGTTCGGCTTGTCACGCAGTGTGCGGCCCCCGTAACTTGGATCGCCGTCGCTGTGTTCTAGGGGGGCCCATGGCCGTACGCGGACGTCACCGCCGCCACCAGCCGAGCCGGATCAACCGCGCCTCGCTCACCGTCACCGCCGGAGGGGCCGGCATCGCGCTGCCGCTCGTCGGCGCGGGCGCCGCCCAGGCGGCCTCGCTCGACGTCTGGGAGAAGGTCGCGTCCTGCGAGTCCTCCTCCAGCTGGAGCGTCAACACCGGGAACGGCTACTTCGGCGGCCTCCAGTTCAGCCAGTCCACCTGGGAGGCGTACGGCGGCCGGGAGTTCGCGCCCCGCGCCGACCTGGCCTCCAAGGACCAGCAGATCGCCGTCGCCGAGCGGGTCCTCAAGGGGCAGGGCCCCGGAGCCTGGCCCGCCTGCGGCCCCCGGGCCGGCCTCGCCCGCGGCGGACCCGCGCCGGACGCCCCCGGCGGCGGGGACCGGACCGGATCCGGCGGCGGGAACGACGTACGGACCGCCTCGCTGCCCGCGCAGCGCGCGCTGCCGCAGGACCCGAAGCGCGGGACCGACCCCACGACCGTCCCCACCGTCCGCGAGATGTACACCGTCACGCCCGGCGACTCGCTCTCCGCGATCGCCCGCGACGAGCGGGTCCGCGGCGGCTGGCAGCGCCTGTACGAGATCAACCGCAAGGTCGTCGGCGACGACCCCGACCTGATCCACCCCGGCCAGCGCCTCACCCTGCGCATCGCCGCCCCGCCCCGGCCCGCCACCTCGCCGGCCCCCCGGCCCGCGGCCCCGCCGTCGCCGACCCTCACGGCGCCCACCGTCCCCAAGCCCCCGGCCACGGCCTCGCCCGCCCCGAAGCCGCCCGCCACCCGGCACCCGGCCGCGAAGCCCCCGGCCGCCGCGTCCGCCACCCACCGGCCCTCGGCGGAGCCGGAGCGGCCGCGGTCGAAACCCCCGGTCAAGGCGGCCGCCCAGCCTCGGCAAGCCCCGCGGAAAGCACCCCAGAAGGCGGCGCAGGAAGCGCCTCGGAAGGCGACCGGGGAAGCGCCCCGCAAAACGGTCCAGGACAAGCCCCGGGCGAAACCGCGGAGCGACAGGCCGCAGGCCCGGCCCGAGCCGCCCGCCCCGCCCCGCGAGGACCGCTACTCCGCGCCGGTCTCCGCCGACATCGGCACCCGCTACGGCAAGCCCGGTTCCTCCTGGTCCAGCGGCTACCACACCGGCGTCGACTTCCCCGTGCCCACCGGCACCACCGTCAAGGCCGTCGCCGACGGCCGGATCGTCTCCGCCGGCTGGGGCGGGGCGTACGGCTACCAGATCGTCGTCCGCCACGACGACGGCCGCTACAGCCAGTACGCCCACCTCTCCGCCCTCTCGGTCCGCGAGGGGCAGCGGGTCTCCGGCGGCCAGCGCATCGGGCGCTCAGGATCGACCGGCAACAGCTCGGGACCGCACCTCCACTTCGAGGTGCGGACGGGTCCCGGGTACGGCTCCGACATCGACCCCCTCGCCTACCTCAGGGCGCGCGGCGTCTCCATCTGAGCCGTCCACGCCGTCCGGGGCGGCGGGCCCGTCCGACGCCGGGCGGGCCAGCCGGTCGAGGGTCAGTTCGACGAGCCCGCCCGCCGCGACCGTCCCGCAGACCAGCGCCGCGACCGTGCCGGCCGCCCCGTATCGGAAGCCCTCGCCGAAGAGGGTGAGGCCGACGGTGGCGGCCACCACCGGGTTCACCACGGTCACCGTGGCGAGCGGGGCGGCCAGCCCGGCGCCCCGGTAGGACGCCTGGGACAGCAGCAGGCCGGTGACGGCGAGCGCCGACAGGACCAGCGCGGAGCCCCACTCGGCGAGCGGGGCGTCCGGCGACCACTCCTCGGCGACCGCCTTGGTGAAGACCGACGCCACCCCGAAGGCCACGCCCGCGGCCGCCGCCAGCGCCACCCCGCGCAGCGCGTACCGGCCGGCGAGCCGCGCCAGGACGAACAGCGCCGCCACCGCCGCGAAGGCCGCCCCGGCCACCAGCCACCGCTCCCCGCCGTCCGGGACGCGGCCCTCGCCGCCGTCGGTCACGCTGAGCAGGCCGGCCAGTCCGGCCGTGGCCATCAGCGCCCCGTGCCAGGCCCGCCGCCCCGCCCCGCGCCGTACGAACAGGGCGGCCATGGGCAGCGCGAACACGATGGTGAGGGCGCCCAGCGGCTGCACCACGCTGAGCGGCCCGTAGGCGAGGGCGGCCACGTGCAGGGCCGCGCCCGCCCCGTTGAGCAGCACGGCGCCCCACCAGACCGGGTTGCGCAGCGGCGCGTAGGCCGGCCCGGCGGCCGCCGCGACCCGCTCCTGCACGATCGCCGCGCCCGCGTAGGCGACCGCGGAGACCAGGGACAGGACGACGGCCAGCAGCAGGGGACTCATACCCTCCACGATCGCTCGCCGGGCCGCCCCCGTCGTCAGACCAGGGAAGGCCTTCACCGGTACCGCCGACGCAGTACGCGCCCGTCCCGTACACCCGGAGGCGTACGCCACCGCAGGTCACAGTGGGTGTAAACGGGGCGAACCGGGCCTCGGAAGCGGTACTGACCGCCGCCCTCCGCCCGGACGGGAGCCACAACCCGAGCCAGTCGCCGTACGGATCGGTCCACTTTGGCCCGCAAGAACGGGATCCGTCCGCTTCGGGCCGCAAGGACGCTTCAGGCGGCGAGGAGGGGACGCGTCCGCTCGGCCCGGACGGCCGGGACGGGACCGGACGGCCGGAACGGGATCGGACGCAGCCGGAACGGGACCGCAAGGCCGGGGTGGGACCGGAAGGCCGGGGTGGGACCGGAAGGCCGGGGCGGGACTGGAAGGCCGGGACGGAACCGGGAGGGCGGGACGGGACCGGAGGGCGGGCCCGGCGGCGCGGGATACGGTGGCCCCGCGCCGCCGGGCCCGTGCCGGCGGGCGGGACCCGAGGGGGAGCGGTGGAGTGCGACGAGGGCGTGGCCGGAGCCGCCGCCGTGGGCGGCTTCTTCGTCCTGAGGACCGCGCCGCCGCCCGCCGGCGGCGACCACCGGCCCCTCGCCCGGCTCTACGCCGGCACGGACCCGGCCGACGACGCGCCCCTGCACGCGCGCGTGGACCGGGTCGTCGCCGGGCTCGGCGCGCCCGAGCGGCGCGTCGGGGCCTCCGTGGCCCACCTCGGGCTCGTCGCCCGCCTGTGGTCGACGGCGCTCGGGCCGGCCGCCCTGCACGGCCGCTTCCCCGCCCTCGACCCCGCCGGGCTGCACTGGGACCCGGCCCTCGCCTGCCCCGACGACCTGTGGTGGGGCGGCGGCGAGACCCTTCCCGGCACCGTCGCCGCGCTCCGCGGGGCCGTCCACGAGGCCCATCTCGTGCCGCTGCACGCGGCCTTCGCCCGCGACGGGCGGATCTCGCCCCGGCTGCTGTGGGGCAACGCCGGCTCGGCCCTCGCCGGCGCGCTGCGCGAACTGACCCGCTGGGCCCGCGCCCACGGGCGGCCCGAGGTCGCCGCCCGGGCCGCCGCCCTCGTCCGGGGCCTCCTCGACCACCCCGACCTGGCCGGCACCGTCCACGGGCCCGCGCTGCGCCGCACCACCTGCTGCCTCTTCTACCGCTCCGCCTCCGGCGGACTCTGCGGCGACTGTGTGTTCGACCACGCCCCGCGAACGGGTTTGGAGCGGCGGCCCCCCGCTCCGTAAAGTTGACACTTCAAAACCCCCGGCGGAAACCCCCGGCGGAGCCCCCGCCCCCCCGGCGGCGTGCCGCCCGCGAGCGATCGAGGAACGACGAAGGCCATGACGGTGACAGAGGAAACCCAGGAGTACGGGCCGGGCATCGACCCCGAGCGCCTGGCCGTCTGCCTGAGCGTGCTCGACGAGCTGGAGAAGATCGAGGTCGACCACCCCGACGCGATCGCCGTCCGCCGCGCCACCGCCGGCATCTACCGGATGGTCAAGCAGCGCCGCCGCCAGGAGCGCCGGGCCGCCAAGACCGCCCACGACCGGGCGGTCACCGAGGCCACCGCGACCGGCTCCGCGCAGCGGATCGACGACGAGACCGAGGGCATCCTGCCCTCCTCGGTCACCGAGGCCGGCAAGATCGCGGGCATACTCCAGCGCCCCCGGTCCTGCTACACCTGCAAGACCCGGTACGTCGAGGTCGACTACTTCTACCACCAGCTCTGCCAGGAGTGCGCGGCCCTGAACCGGGCCAAGCGGGACGCCCGCGCCGACCTCACCGGCAAGCGCGCCCTGCTCACCGGCGGCCGGGCCAAGATCGGCATGTACATCGCGCTGCGGCTGCTCCGCGACGGCGCGCACACCACGATCACCACCCGCTTCCCCAAGGACGCCATCCGCCGCTTCAAGGCGATGGAGGACTCGGCGGAGTGGCTGCACCGCCTGGAGGTCGTCGGCATCGACCTGCGCGACCCGGCGCAGGCCGTGGCCCTCGCCGAGCAGGTCGCGGCGGCGGGACCGCTGGACATCCTGATCAACAACGCCACGCAGACCGTCCGCCGGCTGCCGTCCGCGTACGCCGCCCTGGTCGACGGCGAGACCGCCCCGCTGCCGGCCGGCGAGCTCCCCGCCCACCACGTCATCGGCGCCTTCAACTCCGGCGCGGTCGACGGCCTCGCCGCGCTGCCCGCCGGCACCAGCGGCCTCGACGCCCAGAAGGTCGCCGACCTCGCCCTCGTCGCGGGCAACGCCTCCCTGGAGCAGTACGCCGCGGGGACCGCGATCGACGCCGGCGGCCTCCTGCCCGACGTGGTGGAGTCCAACACCTGGGTGCAGACCATCGACCAGATCTCCCCGGTGGAGCTCCTGGAGACCCAGCTCTGCAACTACACCTCGCCCTTCATCCTGATCAGCGCGCTGCGCCCGGCGATGGCCGAGGCCGCGGCCAAGGCGGCGAGCGGACGGGCGTACGTCGTCAACGTCTCCGCCATGGAGGGCGTCTTCTCCCGCGGCTACAAGGGCGCCGGACACCCGAACACCAACGCCGCGAAGGCCGCCATGAACATGGTGACCCGGACCAGCGCCCAGGAGATGTTCGAGACCGACAAGATCCTCATGACCTCGGTCGACACCGGCTGGATCACCGACGAGCGCCCGCACTTCGAGAAGCTGCGGCTCGCCGAGGCGGGCTTCCACGCCCCGCTCGACCTGGTCGACGGCGCCGCCCGCGTCTACGACCCGGTGGTGCGCGGCGAGGCCGGCGAGGACCTGTACGGCGTCTTCATGAAGGACTACGCCCCCGGCAAGTGGTGATTTGGCCGCCCGGCCCGCCACGAGAGCGCCTTTCCCTCCGGGAAGGGCGCTCTTCCCGTTCTCCGTCACCCGAACGCGTCACACTTTTGAGCCCGGTAGAGCGCGGCCGCGCTCATTTGGTTACTCTGATGTCCACGGTCGGCCACCGGAGCGACACACCCGCTCCACAGCCGGTCATGGGGACTGGCCACCCACCTCGGCCGCGGCCCCGCCCGAAGAACGGCGCCACCGCGACCGAACGGCCCCACGTCCCCCTCTGAACGCGACACAAAGGAGTGCGCGGTGACACCCGAACTGACGAAGCAGGAACCGCGGCCGGCGGAACCCTCCGAACGGCAGCGGCGCAACGGCGAGCTGGGAAGCCTCGAAGTCTGGGCCCGCTCGGCCCCGATCCGGCTCGCGGGCTACGAGGACGACCTCGCCGAGCCCCACATCCTGCCGGGCATCGACTGATCCGCCGCCCCGACGCGCGGCGTCGTTCCCGGGCCGCCGCCGTCCGGCCCGTACGACCCCGGTGCCCCCGGTCCCTCCCGGACCGGGGGCACCGTCGCGTCCGCCTCAGTCCCGCAGCCGGACCGGCGGCAGATAGGTGCGCAGCAGCCGGCGCTGCCACCACGCCCCGGTGGCGCGGAGCTCCCGCCAGGTGGAGAAGCGGTACCGGTAGAGCCGGGCGCGGACGTGGACCGGCGGGGCGTCCGGGAACGGGTTGTGGGCGAGGAGGCGCAGGGTGTCCCGGTCCCCGGCGAGCAGGCGCTCCACGAAGCCCCCGAACCAGTCGCGGGCGTAGCCGGGGGAGAGGGCCGCGAACCACATCAGCCAGTCCAGCCGGAGGTGGTACGGGGCGAACTGGCGGGGCAGCCGGCGGGGGTCGCCGGGCTTGCCCTTGAAGCCGTACTCCCGCCACACCGTGTCGGGCCCCGGGTCCTCGTCGGACGTGCCCTCCACCACGATCTCGTCCCGGACGCGGCCGACCGTGCCGAAGGCCCCGTAGGTGTTGACCAGGTGGAAGGGGTCGTACGAGCGGTTCATGGCCTGGTGGCGGGAGAGGAGGTTGCGGACCGGGCGGTGGCTGCGGACGACGACCAGGACGGTCAGGGCGAGGACCAGGACCGCGTACCAGAGCGGCGGGTCGGGGCGGGGGTGGTCGCCGGTGAGGGAGGAGAGGTCGAGGGCGGGGACGGCCAGGACGATCGTGAGCCAGTTGAGCCAGGCGAAGTTGCCGGAGAGGACCAGCCACAGCTGGGTGACGATCATCAGCCCGGCCGCGATCGAGGCCACCGGCTGCGGGGCGAAGAGGAAGAAGGGCACGCCGAGCTGGACGACGTGGTTGGCGGCGACCTCGACCCGGTGCAGCGGCCGGGGGAGCCGGTGGAAGAACCAGCTCAGCGGGCCGGGCATCGGCTGGGTCTCGTGGTGGTGGTCCAGACAGGTCAGCTTCCGCCAGCAGGCGTCGCCCCGGATCTTGATCAGGCCGGCGCCGAACTCGACGCGGAAGAGCAGCCAGCGGAGCAGGAGGAGGACGAGGAGGGGCGGGGCCACGTCGTCGTTGCCGAGGAAGACCGCGAGGAAACCGGTCTCCAGGAGCAGGGACTCCCAGCCGAAGCCGTACCAGGTCTGGCCCACGTTCACGATCGACAGGTACAGCCCCCACAGCAGCAGCCACAGCGCCATGGCGACGGCGAGCGGCACCGCGTCCCCGGCCCCGGCGGCCATCGCGGCGGCGAGGACGGCGCCGGTCCAGGCGACCGCCGCGAAGAGGCGGTCCGAGTAGCGCCAGTGGAAGAGTGAGGGGGAGCGGAGCGGGGTGGTGCGGCGCAGGAACTCCGGTACGGGGAGCATCCCGCGCTCGCCGATGAGCGCCCGGAACTGCAGGGCGGCCGACAGGAAGGCCACGCAGTACAGCACCGCCAGGCCGCGCTGGAAGACGGTCCGGCTCAGCCACAGCTCGGGGGCGGTGAACCACTCCATCGTCTCCAGTATCGGCCCGCCGGGCTCACTCCGCGGCCAGCCTGGCCAGGACGCGGCCCAGCCGGCGGGCGTAGGCGAGCTGGAGACGGGGGACGAGGGGGCCGGCGAGCCGGGTGTACCAGACGGCGGGCCGGCTGAAGGCGGTGACGGTGAAGCGGACGGTGCCGTCGGGCTCCAGCTCGACGACGAAGGACTCCTCGCCGCACTCCGGGTGCCCGGTGAGGGTGCCGTAGGCGAAGCCGGCCCGGCGCTCCTCCTCGGGCACCCAGATCACCCGACAGGGGACGCCGAGGGCGAACGGGCCGATCCCGAGCGCGACCTCCAGGGTGACGCCGGGGGCCGCGCGGCCCGCCGAGGAGCGGACGCGGGCGCCCGACGCGCGGTGCATCCGCCAGGTGGTGACGGCCTCGGCGGCGGCCCGGAAGGCGGCGGGGCCGTGGCCGACGGGCGTGCTGTGGCGCAGGTGGTGGTAGCCGGCGGGGAGGGCGTCGGGGGTGCGGGTGGCGCCGGTCTCGCGGTAGGTGAGGGTGCGGCGCCGGGTCAGGTCGCCGAGGACGCGGGTCATGCCGGGAGCTCCGTTCGCGGGAGGGCGAGGGGGTGGCCGCCGGCGGAGTGGAGCCGGCGGTGGGCGAGCAGGGCGCAGACGGCGAAGCCGAGCGCGTTGCCGAGGCCGTGGGTGGCGGCCATCCAGGTCAGGGTGGGGTGCGGCACCCCGGTCGCCTCGCCCGCCGCCCACCAGAGCGCGAGCGCCATGGTGGCGGCCAGGACCAGGGCGGAGACGCCGAGGAGGGCCCGGGTGACGGGGTCGGCGGCGAGGCCGCGCCGCTCCCGCAGGGTGAGGGCGGCGACGGCGGCCATCCCGGCCGTGAGCACGACCGCCCCGACCAGCTCCGCCCAGTCGTCGACGAAGTAGCCGGCGAGCACCAGGAGGGTGCCGGCGGGCACGCTGAGCGCGGCGCCCCGGGCGAGGGGCCCCTCGCCCGGGGCCCGGCAGAGCAGCCCGGCGACCAGGGCGGCGGCGAAGCCGGCGAAGTGGAAGTGCGGCACCGTCAGCGCCAGCAGGTCGAGGTCGAAGCCGAAGAGCGGGTACGCGGCCCGCTCGGCGACGAGCGCGAGCCCCGCGACGGACGGGGAGACGAGGGCCGTGAGGACGGCGATCTCGGCCGGCCGGAGCGGGTGCGGCGGGCGCGGGGCCCCTCCGGCCGGAGGCCGGCGGAGGGTGAGCACGAGCCGGGCCGGGGCCTGGAGCGCCAGCGCCAGGGTGGCGAGGGCGTAGCAGGCGGCGAGCGCGGTCGCCGCGCCGGAGCGGGGCAGCCAGAGCGAGACCGCGCCCGGCAGGGCGAGCAGCGGCCAGGCCCGCCGCAGGAGGTCCCAGCCGGGCGGCCGGGGCCCTTCGACGAGCCCGAGCCCGGTCGGCACGACCCAGAGCATCCCGATCGTCACGATCGGGACCACGAAGGCCGACAGCGTGGTGGTCATGGCGTCCGCTCCCCCTCTTGAACGCGTTCAATACCGATGGGGTCGAGCCTAGGGCTTCTCTTGAACGCGTTCAAGTCTCTGGTGCCGCCCGGTCGGACGCGCTCCGCTTGCCCGCCGCGACCGACTGCGACAGAACGGGAGGAAGCCACCCGCGACGACCGGGAGAAGCACGTGCGCCCCACGCAGCGCCGGACGCGGAGCAACCCCGCCGCCGTCCGCACCGCCACCGGAGCGGCCCGCCCCCAGGGCCGTACCGCCCTCGCCGCGACGCTCGGCGCCGCCGCCCTGCTCCTCGCCGGCTGCACCGGCGCCGAGCACGGCGGGGCCGCCGGCCGGGCCGCCGCCGGCACCGCCCACGAGGTGCACCTCCAGCCGGTCGCCGCCCAGGGCCCCGACCCCTTCACCGCCTCCACCGCGCGCGGCGCCGGACTGCGCGCCCTGCGGGGACCGGACGCCGCCGCCCAGCCGGTCAGCGCCCCCGGCGTCCGCGAGGTCGCCGGTTCCACCCCCGGCCTCTACGGCGGCACCCGCGCCGAGGCCAGCTGCGACGTCGAGCAGCAGGTCGCCTACCTCGCCGCCGAGCCCGCCAAGCTCCGCGCCTTCGCCGAGGCCGCCGGCATCCCCGAGGGCGGCGTCGCCGACTGGCTGCGCGACCTCACCCCCGTCCTGCTGCGCGCCGACACCCGCGTCACCAACCACGGCTTCCGGGACGGCCGGGCCGCCGCCTTCCAGTCCGTCCTCCAGGCCGGCACCGCCGTCCTCGTCGACCCCTACGGCGCCCCCCGCGTCCGCTGCGCCTGCGGCAACCCGCTCCGCACGCCCGTCAGCGTCTCCGGCGCCGTCCACCACGGCGACCCCTGGGCCGGCTTCGACCCCGACCGCGTGATCATCGTCAAGCCCACCACCGCCGTCGTGTCCAGCCTGGTCATCGTGAACGTCGCCGACGAGAGCTGGATCGAACGGAAGGCGGGCAGCGACGGCGACCAGGACCGCAAGCCCGACACCGTCCCCGACTGCGACCCCGACACCTGCGCCCTCAGCGACCCCGTCACCCCGGAGCCCGGCACCGAGGACCCCGGCGCGCCGGAGCGCGGCACCCCCCGGCCCCCCACGGAGCGCCCGGCCGCGCCGACCGCCCCCGAACCGCCCCGGACGCCCGACGCCCCCGCCGTACCCGACGCGCCCACGACCCCGGACGCGCCCACGACTTCGGACGCCCCCGTGACCCCCGACGAGCCGACGGCCCCCGACACGCCCCCGGAGCCGTACGCCGAGCCGGACGCCCCCGCCGACCCGTACACCGACCCGTACACCGACCCGTACGCGGAACCGCCCGCCGACCCCTACACCGACCCGTACCAGGACCCGTACGCCACCCCCGACGGCGGCCACCCGCCCGGCCCGCTCCCCGTCGAGCCCGCGCCCGACGAGCCCGACACCTTCGCCGGCTGAAAGATCTTCATGGTGCGCGAGGACCCCGCTGGCCCTAGCGTGGCCCCCATGGACGCGGGCAGCGGGGGAACGGACACGGCGGGCCGGCCGGACACGGCGGCGAGACCGGCCACGGGCGGTGCGAAGGCGCCGATCCTCAGCGCCTTCGGCGCCGCCTTCCGCATGGGCGGCTTCGACTGGGACCTCCTCGCCGGCACCATGGAGATGGACGAGGCGGCGCTCGACGTCTTCGACTTCGACCCCGGCGAGTACGACGGGCGCCCCGAGACGCTCGGCAGCCGCGTCCTGCCCGACGAGGGCCGGCAGCTCGACACCCTCGTCGCCCAGGCCCTCAAGGACGGCAGCGACCAGTACGGGGCGTACTTCCGCATCCGCCGCCGCGACGGCTCCCACCAGTGGACCCACACCCAGGGCATCGTCCACCGGGACCCCACCGGCCGCCCCGTGCGGATCGTCGGCGTCCTGCGCGACGCCACCCACGAACTCACCGAGTCCGCCGCCCGCCTCGGCCTCGACGAGGGCCGCCGGCGGCGCGCCGGGGTCGTCGAGGGCACCACCGCCGCCCTCGCCTACGCCCGGACCGTCCAGGACGTCATCGACCTCCTCAACGACTCGCACGCCCTGGAGCACTTCGGCGCCGCCAGCCTCGTCATGGGGCTCCTGGAGGCCGGCCGCATCCACCTGGTCGCCGAGGGCCCCGACGGCGCCTTCGTCCCCGGCACCCGTTTCACCCGGGTGGACGAGCCGTACCCGATGAGCGAGGTCATCCGCACCCTGCGGCCCCGCTTCATCGAGACCGCCCAGGACTTCGCCGCCTCCTTCCCCGTCCTGTGGCCGCACATCAGCGGCCTCGGCATCACCGCCGCCGCCTACCTCCCGCTCATCGCCCAGGCCCGCCCCATCGGCGCCCTCGGCCTGCTCTACAGCGACAAGACCGGCTTCAGCGAGGACGAGCGGACCCTCCTCGTCGCCCTCGGCAGCAGCATCGCCCAGAGCCTCCAGCGCGCCATGCTGTACGAGCAGGAGCACGACCTCGCCGAAGGACTCCAGCAGGCGATGCTGCCCCGCCGGATCCCCGACGTGCCCGGCGCCCAGATAGCCGTCCGCTACCGCTCCGCCCGCCTCGGCCGGGACGTCGGCGGCGACTGGTACGACGTCATCCCGCTCCCCGGCGGCCGGGTCGGCGCCGTCATCGGCGACGTCCAGGGCCACGACACCCACGCCGCCGCCGTCATGGGCCAGCTGCGGATCGTGCTGCGCGCCTACGCCGCCGAGGGCCACACCCCCGCCACCGTCATGGCCCGGGCCTCCGTCTTCCTCCACGAGCTCGACACCGACCGCTTCGCCACCTGCACCTACGCCGAGGCCGACCCCGGCACCGGCGTCGTCCAGGTCGTCCGCGCCGGCCACGTCGACCCGCTGGTCCGCGAGTCCGGCGGCGCCTGCCGCCGCGTCCCCGTCGAGGGCGGGCTGCCGCTCGGCCTCTCCGCCGAGTTCGGCCGCCTCGACTACCCCGTCACCACCCTCGAACTCGACCCCGGCCAGACCCTCATGCTCTACACCGACGGGCTGGTCGAGAAGCCCGGCGCCGACCTCGACGAGGGCCTGGAGTGGCTCTCCTCCCTCGTCCGGCACGGCCCCTCCGAGCTCCACGGGCTCGCCGACCTCCTCTGCGACGTCGTCGCCGAGCGCGGCGGCGAGGACGACGTTGCCATCCTGCTGCTGCGCCGCCTCGGCGCGTACGCGCCCGGCGGCGGCCGCTTCCGCCAGCACGTCGCCCAGAGCGACCCCGAGGCCCTGAGCGCCGCCCGCCACATGATCCGGGCCGCCGTGCGCGCCTGGGGCGCCGGCTCCCGCGCCGACGAGATCGAACTCGTCGCCGACGAGCTGATGACCAACGCGCTGATGCACACCGACGGCGGCGCCATCGTCACCCTGCGGATCATGCCGGGCGCCGCCCGCCGGCTGCGGGTCGAGGTCGAGGACCGCTCCAGCGCCCTGCCCCGGCGCCGCGAGGCCGGGGAGGCGGGCGTCTCCGGGCGGGGCCTCCTCCTCGTCGACCAGCTCTCCGACGCCTGGGGCGTGGAGTCCCGGGGCGGCGGCAAGTGCGTCTGGTGCGAGTTCGCCGTCCCGGCCTGAACCGCCGGCGGACCGCACCGCCGGGGCACCGGACCGCCCGGGCCGAACCGCCGGCGGGCCGGACCGGCACGGACCGCACCCCTGGGGGGACCGGGCCGCCCCGGACCGAACCGGCGCGCCCCGTGCCCGCCGCCGCTGAAGTAGGCTCCCGCGCATGCTGCGCGTACTGGCCGTCGACGACGAGGAACCCGCCCTGGGGGAGCTGCTGTACCTGCTGCGCGCCGACCCCCGGGTGCGGACCGCCGAGGGCGCCGGGGACGCCACCGCCGCGCTGCGCCGGATCGGACGGGCGCTGGAGGCGGGGCCGGACGGCGAGGAGACGATCGACGTCGTCTTCCTCGACATCCACATGCCCGGCCTCACCGGGCTCGACGTGGCGCGGCTGCTCGCCGGCTTCGCCCGGCCGCCGCTGGTCGTCTTCGTCACCGCCCACGAGGGCTTCGCGCTCCAGGCCTTCGACCTCAAGGCCGTCGACTACGTCCTCAAGCCGGTCCGGCGCGAGCGGCTGGCCGAGGCCGTGCGGCGGGTCCACGAACTGGTCCACGCCACCGCCGCGCCCGCCCCGGCCGCCGCGCCCGAGCAGATCCCCGTCGAACTCGGCGGCGTCACCCGCTTCGTCCCCGTCGACGACATCGCCTACGTCGAGGCCCACGGCGACTACGCCCGCCTCCACACCGACCACGGCAGCCACCTCGTCCGCATCCCGATCTCCACCCTGGAGGAGCGCTGGGCCGACCGCGGCTTCGTCCGCATCCACCGCAGCCACCTCGTCGCCCTCGACCGCATCGAGGAGCTCCGTCTCGACGGCGGCGCCACCTCCGTCCGGGTCGGCTCCACCGACCTCGCGGTCAGCCGCCGCCACGCCCGCCCCCTGCGTGACCTGCTGATGCGCCGGGCCGGCGGCTGACCGCCACCCCTACCGGCGGCCGACCCGTTCCGCTTACACTCCACGGGCCCACCCGCCCGTCAGAGAGCGAGCCGATGCCGGAGCACACCCCGCCGCGCCGGCCGCGGCGCGAGACCGTCACCCACGCCTCCGCCCTCGGCGACCGGCCCGCGCCCCGGCTGCGGCCCCGGTCGCCGCACCCGCCGGCCCGCTCCGAGATCGACGAGCAGACCACCCTCGGCCACACCTACGTCCGCTCCCTGATGCGCAGCCAGCTCCGCGCCGCCCTCACCGCGCTCGGCGCGCTCGCCCTGCTCGTCGGCACCCTGCCGCTGGTGCTCGCGCTGCCCGCCCCCGAGGCCCTGGTGTGGGCCGCGCTCGGCGCCGGCGTCCACCCGGTCGTCTGGGCGGTCGCCCACTGGTACGTCCGCCGGGCCGAACGCAACGAGCGCGACTTCACCGGCCTCGTCGAGCGCTGAGCCCCCGGACCGCCCGCATGAACCAGACCTACGCGGTCGCCGCCGTCACCGCCGTCGTCCTCGCCACCGTCCTCATCGGCGCCCTCGGGCTGCGGGTCTCCCGCACCACCTCCGACTTCTACGTCGCCTCCCGGACCGCCGGACCCCGGCTCAACGCGGCCGCCATCAGCGGCGAGTACCTCTCCGCCGCCTCCTTCCTCGGCATCGCCGGACTCGTCCTCGTGCAGGGCCCGGCCATGCTCTGGTACCCGGTCGGCTACACCGCAGGCTACCTGGTGCTCCTCGTCCTCGTCGCCGCCCCGCTGCGCCGCTCCGGCGCGTACACCCTCTCCGACTTCGCCGAGGCCCGCCTCGAATCCCGGCGGGTCCGCCGGCTCGCCAGCCTCTTCGTCGTCGGCATCGGCTGGCTCTACCTGCTGCCGCAGCTCCAGGGCGCCGGACTCACCCTGGAGATCCTCACCGGCGCCCCCGACTGGGTCGGCGGCCTCCTCGTCGCGCTCGTCGTCACCGGCACGGTCGCCGCCGGCGGCATGCGCAGCATCACCTTCGTCCAGGCCTTCCAGTACTGGCTGAAGCTCACCGCCCTGCTCGTCCCGGCCTTCTTCCTGGTCGCCGCCTGGTACGGGGACGGGGCGCCGCGCGCCCGCTTCGACGCCCCGGCGGTGCTCCGCGAGCACACCGTCGTCCGGGTTGCCGACACCGTGCGCGTCGGGCTCGACGAACCGCTCACCGTCACCGTCACCGGCACGGTCGACGCCGTCCGGTACGAGGAGCGGCAGGTCACCCTCCCGCCGGGCACCCACCGGGTCGACGGCGGCACCGTCCTCGCCCTCCCGCCCGGCACCCCGGTCCCCGAGCGGCGGGCCACCGGCGCCGACCCCCTCGGCTGGTCCCAGCCGCTGGCCGGCGGCCGCGACGGACACCAGCTGTACGCGACCTACGGCCTGATCCTCGCCACCTTCCTCGGCACGATGGGCCTGCCGCACGTCGCCGTCCGCTTCTACACCAGCCCCCACGGGCACGCCGCCCGCCGCACCACCCTCGTCGTCCTCGGCCTGATCAGCGCCTTCTACCTGCTGCCCGCGCTCTACGGCGCCCTCGGCCGGATCTACGCCCCCGAACTCGCCCTCACCGGCTCGGCCGACGCCGCCGTGCTCGTCCTGCCGGACCGGATGGTCGGCGGCGCGCTCGGGGACGTCCTCGGCGCCTTCCTCGCCGGCGGCGCCTTCGCCGCCTTCCTCTCCACCGCCTCGGGACTCACCATGTCCGTCGCCGGCGTCCTCGCCCAGGACATGCTGCCGTCCCGCGCGGTCCGGCACTTCCGGCTCGCGACGCTGCTCGCCACCGCCGTCCCGCTCGCCGTCGGCGTCGCCGCCACCGAGGTGCCGGTCGCCGACGCCGTCGGACTCGCCTTCGCCGTCTCCGCCTCCTCCTTCTGCCCGCTGCTCGTCCTCGGCATCTGGTGGCGGCGGCTCACCCCGCCCGGCGCGGCCGCCGGACTCCTCCTCGGCGGCGGCTCCGCGCTCGCCGCCGTGATGGCGACCCGGGCCGGCCTCGCCCCGGCGGGCTGGCCGCACACCCTGATGGCCTGGCCCGCCGTCTGGTCCGTCCCCCTCGGCTTCCTCACCATGGTCGTGGTCTCGCTCGCCACCCCGCGCAGCGTCCCGCCCGGCACCGCGGCGACCCTCGCCCGGCTGCACCTGCCGGAGGAGTTCACCGCCCCCGTCCCCGCCCAGGAGGCACGCCGGTGAGCGGCATCGCGTGGGCCGCGGCGAGCGCCGCCGGAGCCGTCCTCCTCGCCGCTGGCGTCGTCCTCGGCCGGCTCACCGCCCGGCGCGGCGGCGGCTCCGCCGACCTCGACCTCGGCACCCCGGTCGAACGGGCCACCTTCCACACCCTGCACACCGCCTCGCTCGCCGCCCCGCCGCTGCGCGCCGGACTCACCGAGGAGACCGCCCGCAGGGCCGCCCGCCCGCTGCGCTCGCTCCTGGGCACCGAGGCCCTGTGCCTCACCGACGGCTCGGCCGTCCTCGCCTGGGACGGCCCCGGCGGGGCCCACCACCACGCGGGCGTGCCGGAACTGGCCGCCGCGACCCTGGAGACCGGCCGCAGCCGCTCGGCGCCCACCGGCTGCGCCGACCCCGGCTGCGCGCTGCGGTGGGCGGTGACCGCCCCGCTCACCGGCGAGGAGGGCGTCCTCGGCGCGCTGGTGGCCTACGGCTCCCGGGAGTCGGCGGTCCTCGTCCGGGCGGCGACCGAGGTGGCCCGCTGGGTCTCGGTCCAGCTGGAGCTGGCCGAGCTGGACCGCTCCCGGACCCGGATGGTGGAGGCGGAGATCCGCGCGCTGCGCGCCCAGATCTCCCCGCACTTCATCTTCAACTCCCTCGCCGCCATCGCCTCGTTCGTCCGCACCGATCCCGAGCGCGCCCGTGACCTGCTCCTGGAGTTCGCCGACTTCACCCGCTACTCCTTCCGCCGGCACGGCGAGTTCGCCCAGCTCGCCGACGAACTGCGGGCGATCGAGCAGTACTTGGCGCTGGCCGGGGCCCGCTTCGGCGACCGGCTCAAGGTGACGCTCCAGATCGCCCCCGAGGTGCTGCCGGTCGCGCTGCCCTTCCTCTGCCTCCAGCCGCTGGTGGAGAACGCGGTCAAGCACGGCCTGACGGACCGGGAGCGGGGCTGCCGGGTCACCATCGCCGCCCGGGACGCCGGCGCCGAGGCGGTGGTGACCGTCGAGGACGACGGCGTCGGCATGGACCCCGAGCGGCTGCGGGCGGTGCTGCGCGGCGAGCACCCCGGCGGCTCCGGCATCGGCCTGTCCAACGTCGACGAGCGGCTGCGCCAGGTCTACGGGGCGGAGCACGGCCTCGTCATCGAGACCGGTGTCGGCGCCGGCATGAAGGTGACCGTGCGGGTCCCCAAGTACCGCCCGGGGGTGCACCCTTCGCCGGCGCGCTGACGGATCAGGCGAGCCACACGGCGAGATGGGCGAGCGGCAGCCCCAGCCGCCAGGCGGGCAGCCAGGTCCGGGCGGCCTCGTCCACCAGGACCCCCGGCCCGCCGCCCGGCACGGCGTCCAGGTCGGCGGCGTGCACCCAGGTCTCCCGCAGCGCCCGCCAGGCGTCCCGCGCGAGCGCCAGGTCGGCCCCGCCGGGGTCCTCGGCCGCCTCGGCGGCGAGCCGTTCCTCCACCCAGTCCGGCCAGTCGGCCTCGGACGCGGTGAGGCACAGCCACTCGTCGGCGGCGGGCTCCCCGGACAGGTGGACCGTCAGGGCCAGGGCCCGCAGGGAGGCGCGGTGCTCCAGCGAGCCGGGCTCGGCCAGCCCGGCCGCGGTCAGGTACTGGTCGGCCAGGTACTCGGCGCACAGCCAGGCCATCGGTACGGCCAGGCCGCCGCCGCTCCTGCGGCCGGCGCCGTTCGTGCTCTCGGGCGGCAACGCTCCCACCTTCTCCCGGACGTCGGGGCCCCGCGGTTCCAGGGGCCCCGTGCAGAGCCTCCTCCGCCCGGGGCGTCCGCGGGGACCGCTTTGCTCAACTCGCCGGTGTGGTTTCGGATACGTTCCCCGGCCGGATCGGTGCCGGTGGGGCCGGCGGGACCCCTGGTGCGGAAGGGGCGGGGGAGGGGCGCCGGCGGACGAGCGAGGCGAGCGCGGTGACGCCGACGACGAGCGCGAGCGAACGCGCGGGCAGGACCGCGCCGAAGGAGTCGTCCAGGCCGTCGATCCCGTGCCACACGGCGGCGATCCAGGCCACGCTCCCCACCAGCACCATCGCTCCCGGCCGCCGCTCCCCGCCCAGCCGCATCCCGGCCCAGAGCACGAGCGGCATGACCAGCGCGGTGTTGAGCAGCGCGGTGGTGAAGACCTGGGCCGTCCCGTACCCGGTCGGCGCTCCCAGGGCCGCCGACGCCTGTCCGACGAGCGCGAAGCGCAGCGTGTCGGAGAGCACGACGTGCGCGGCGCAGACGGCGATCCCGGTGACGACGACGGCCTTGAACAGGCGGGGGAGCGGCGGGGTGTGAGGTCGTGAGGCCATGGGGCCGACTATACGCACCATGTATACATGGAGTGCATAGACCCCCGTCCCCGTCCCGCCGGCGCACGGCCGCGCGGGACGGGACCGGGGGCGGCTAGCCGAGCAGGGCGTAGACCGCGGTCGCGTGGGCGGCCGGTTCCTCGGTGCCCTCGGCGGTCATCGTGATGTCGGCGAAGGCCATCCGCCTGCCGAGCTTGGTGAGGCGGGCGCGGACCAGGACGTCGGCGCCGAGGACCGCGCGCTGGAAGGTGGTGGACTGCTGGACGGTCGTCATGGGGACGAAGCCGCCGCGGGCCGCCGAGACGGCGATGACCGTGGCCGTGTCGGCCGCGGCCATCAGGGCCTGGCCCGACAGGCCGCCGCCCTCGCGGGCCAGCCGGTCGGACCAGGGGAGCCGGAGGACGGCCTCGCGGCCGTCGACGGAGTCCACCGTCAGCCCCAGGTCGAGGACCCAGGGGGCGAAGTTGTCGGCGAGGATCTTCTCGGCGGCGGCGGGGGTCAGCGCCGCGGTGTCAGGGAGCGTCACGGCGTCATTGTGCGGCCGCGGTCCGGGGCCGGGCAACGGAGCCCCGGCGCGGCCGGTAGCCGGGCAGCGAGCGGCCCAACTGCCGCAGGGCGTAGTGGGAGCGGGACTTGACCGTGCCGGCCGGGATCCCGAGGTCGACGGCGGCCTCGTTGACGGTGAGGCCGTGGAAGTAGAGGCGCACCAGCACGGCCCGGTGCTCCGGGCTCAGCCCGCGCACCGCCGCCCGCACGTCGAGCGCCGCCTCGGCGGACTCGGTGGCGTCGGAGGGGTCGGGGGTCACCGCGAGCACCCCGTCGCCGATCTCGGCCGGCCGGGCCAGCCGGGAGCGGCGGGCGTCGATGGCCAGGCGGCGGGCCACGGTGAAGAGCCAGGGCCGCATGGAGTCGTACGCGTCGCTGAACGCCTCGGGGTGGAGCCAGGCCCGGACCAGGGTCTCCTGGACCAGGTCCTCGGCGCGCTGGCGGTCCCCGTAGGTCAGCCCCAGGAGGAAGGAGAGCAGGGCGGGCCCGTGCTCCCGCTGGAGCTCCTGGAGCGTCCGCTCGTCGGTCGTCGCCGTCGTCGCCGTCGCCGTCGTCATGGTTGCCACCCTTCCCCGCCCGCTCCGCGGTTCGTCGTCCGCGCCGTATACGAACGCATCCGGGCGGAAGGGGACAGGGAGCGGACAGGGGTCTGCGACGAACGGTCGTAACGAGCGGCGAATGGCACGGCGAGCGGTCGGACGGCGATCGGGTGGCGGTGGTACGTCCGATTCGGTGGGGTTCGCCGCCCGGCCCGGCCGGGTCCCTTGACCCGGGGGCGCCCGCGGGATCAATTCGACAGAACACGTGTTCTTCCTATGATCGGGGTGGCAGTCGTCATGACCGCAGGCACCAGACCGGGACGCGCCCGACTCGTCCGTACCGGTTCCACCGTCCTCGCCGGCTCCCTGCTCGCCGTCGTCGCCGCCTGTGCCCAGGGCGGTCCCACCGGCGGCCCGGCCGCCACGAGCGGCCCCCCGGGCGGTTCCACCGCGCCCCGCCCCGCCGCCCCGGCCCCGAAGCCGGCCGGCTTCACCCTGGTGGCCTCCGGCGACGTCCTCCCGCACGACTCGATCATCCGCCGCGCCGCCGCCGACGCGGGCGACGGCGGCTACGACTTCCGCCCCATGCTCGCCGGGGCGAAACCGGTCGTCTCCCGCGCCGACCTGGCCATCTGTCACATGGAGACCGTCTACGGGAAGAAGGGCGGGCCCTACACCGGCTACCCCGCCTTCAAGTCCCCGCCCGAGGTCGCCGCCGCCCTCCGGGCCACCGGGTACGACTCCTGCTCCACCGCCTCCAACCACACCCTCGACGACGGCGCCGCCGGCCTCGGCCGCACCCTCGACGCCCTCGACGCGGCGGGCGTGAAGCACGCGGGCTCGGCCCGCACCGCCGCCGAGGCCGCCCGGCCCACCCTGCTCAAGGCCGGCGGCGCCACCGTCGCCCAACTCGCCTACACCTACGACACCAACGGCTACCCGCTCCCCGCCGGGCAGCCCTGGGCGGTGAACCTGCTCGACGAGGGCAGGGTGATCGCCGACGCCCGGGCGGCCCGCGCCGCCGGCGCCGACGTCGTCGTGGTCAGCGTCCACTGGGGCACCGAGTGGCAGACCGAACCCGACCAGCGGCAGCTCGCGCTCGCCCGCGCGCTCACCGCCTCCCGCACCGGCGGCCGCCCCGACGTCGACCTGATCATCGGGACGCACGCCCACGTGCCCCAGGCGTACGAGAAGGTCAACGGCACCTGGGTGATCTACGGAATGGGCGACCAGATCGCCGGCGACATGATCAACCACCAGGGCGCCTTCGACCCGCGCGGCAACCAGAGCAGCATCGGCCGCTTCACCTTCGCCCCGCCGAAGAGGCCCGGCGCCCGGTGGGAGGTCACCAAGGCCGAGTTCCTGCCCCAGTGGTTCGACACCGGGCGAGGCCGGGTGGTGAACCTCGGGGCCGCCGACGGCTCCGACCCGCGCCACCCCGGCATCCGCGAGACGATCCGCCAGGTCGTCCTCGGCCGGGGCGCCGACAAGGACGGCCTGACGCTCGGGAAGTGACCCGGCGCGCCCGGAGCGGTATCGGCCCATCGGGTGCAATCGGGCGGCGGCCCGGTGTCGGTGAGGGGCCCGCGCCCCTCCCCGTACGAACCATTGGTCATGAAAAATGATCAGCCGCTCATCGGGCGGCGGTCGGTGCTGCGCCTCGCCGCCGCCCTCGGGGTCACCGTCACGGCCGGGGCGCTCGCCGCCGACCGGCTCGGCGCCTTCGACGGCGCACCCGGAACCGCCCCCGCGCCCCCGGCTCCCTCCGGGGCCGCCGGGCCCGCCGCCGGACCGCCGGCGTCCGCGCCCCGGCTGCGCCCCTCCGCGTACCGGCTCCAGCCCATGACCGCATACGCCCCCGCCACCCGGCCCCGCGCCCTGCCGCCCGTCCGGCAGCGGCCCTTCCTCTCCCTCACCGGCGTCGGCCGCTCCATGGTGCTCACCTTCGACGACGGCCCCGACCCCCGCTACACCCCCGACATCCTGGCCACCCTGCGCCGCCACGACTGCCGGGCGGTCTTCTTCGTCTGCGGCGAGATGGCGGCGGAGAACCGGGACCTGCTGCGGGAGATGGCCGACGACGGGCACGTGATCGGCAACCACTCCTGGTCCCACCCGCTCGTCCCCCGGCTGCGGCCCTCCCGGATCCGGGACGAACTGGGCTCCACCAGCGAGGTCGTGGAGCGCGCCGTGGGCGCCGCGCCGCTCTGGTACCGGGCCCCGTACGGCGCCTGGAACCGGCACTCCTTCGAGATCGGCGCCGAGCTGGGCATGGAGCCGCTCGCCTGGTCGGTGGACACCCTGGACTGGAAGGAACCCGGCAGCGGCACCATCGTCCGGCGGGTCCTCGACGGCGCCGGGCCCGGCGTGATCGTCCTCTCGCACGACGCCGGCGGCGACCGCTCCCAGAGCGTGACCGCGCTCCGCCGCTATCTGCCCGCCCTCCTGGCCGAGGGCTACGGCATCACCGTGCCCCGGCGCTGACCCGGCCGGCGCGGCCGCGCGCGAAGGCCCCGGGGGACGCCCCCGGGGCCCTTCGCCGTGCCGCCCGCCTCAGCGGGAGCCGACCATCCGCGCGTAGACCACGACGTTGCCGTCGTACCCCTTCGAGCGGGTGTAGCCGCCGCCGCAGGTGATCACCCGGAGCTCCGGGTGCCCGGTGTCCCCGTAGACCTGCGGGCCGGGGAAGTCCTGCTTGGAGTACACCTCGACGCCGTAGATCTCGAAGACCGCCACCCGTCCGTCGTACCGCTCGACCTCGACGTGCTGCCCCTTCTCCAGGGCGCCGAGGCCGTAGAAGACGGCCGGGCCGCTCGTGTTGTCGACGTGCCCGACGATCACCGCGGTGCCGCGCTGGCCGGGCGCGATGCCGTTCTGGTACCAGCCGGCCAGGTTGGCGTCCTGCGGGGGAGGGGCCGCCACCCAGCCCTCCGCGTCGAGGCCCACGTCCATCACCGGGGCCGCGACGTCGATCGCCGGGATGCGGATCCGGGAGGCGGGCGCGAAGGGCAGCGGCTGGAGGCCCGTGGACGCCTCCGCGGGCGGCGGGACGACCGGACGCGCCACCGGACGGGCCGCGGCGGCCGGCTGCGGGGGCCCTCCGGCGGCGTCCACGCCGTTGCGCATCATCGCGAGTCCGGACAGCATGGCGAGGGCCAGGACGCCCCAGGGGTGTCGTCTCCTGCGCTCAGGGACGCGGAAGTCCTTCGGGGGCATGGTTCTCCCTTCGTGGCGACGTGTGAACGGTAAGGGCGACCGCGCGTCCCCGCGCTCCGGACGGCCCGAACGGGTAGCCCGTCGCCTCCGTACGGGTGGCGACGCGCCGGAGCGCCCCCGGGACGGGGCGGCGCGCGACGGCCGACCCCCCGTCAGAAACCGTGCGGACGGGGGTCGTCGGGCGCCACTGGTCGTCCCGGGTGACAGGGCGCTGACCCATCCGAGTACTCGTCGGACAATCATTTCGCGCGGCTCTGACCTGCGGTTGTGTCGTCAGACACAACTCGATCGGCGGCACGGGCGCTCACCGGACCGGCCCAGTGCCGAGGTGCGAGGAGCTGTCCTGGTTGTGATGGTTCGTCATGGAAGGCGTACTCGTCGAATCTCCCGGAGCACCGCTTCGGGGCGTCTTCCACTGGAGGTTCAACCATGCGTGCTGCACGCACTCTGGCGGTGACCGCCACCGCGTTCGCGGCGGTCGCCCTGGCCGCGCCCCTCGCCGCCGCCACCAACGGTCCCAGCAACGTCCAAGTCAACCCCTACGACGTCCACGCGGGGTCCACGATCACCATCACGGCCAAGGGCTGTGGCCACGGCGGCACCGTCACGTCCAACGCGTTCCCGGAGACCAACCTCTCGGTCAACTCCAACGGACTGTCCAGCGCGATCGCCCGGGTCTACAACAACGCCACGCCCGGCAACTACAACCTGGCCGTCAAGTGCAGCGACAACTCCCGGGTCGTCACCCACCCGTTCCGCGTGCTCGCGGGCCGGGGCGCCCAGGGCGGTCTCGGCGGTTCGCTGACGCCCAGCTCCACCGAGATGGCCGTCGGCGGCGGCCTGGTGGCCGCGGCCGCGCTCGGCGGCGGCGTCTTCGTGCTCCGTCGCCGCCGCGTGACCGGCGCAGGCGTCTGACCGGCCGAACCTCCCGGTCGGCCGACTGTGCCCGCCGCCCCCGTGTTCCCGGAAGGGAGCCGGGGGCGGCGGGCTGCCCGCGTCAGTGCCGGCGGCGGGCGGCCGAACGGCGCCGGAACGCGTACGCCGACCCGGCCGCGGCGGCGAGCACCAGGGCCGTACCGGCCGCCAGCTCGCCCGCCCCCAGGCCGGCCTGCGAGCCGCCGAGGCCGCCCCGCACGCCGCGCGGGGGCAGCAGCACCGTCGAACCGGCCGTCGGCGACAGCGTCGCCAGGCCGCTGATGGTCAGGTCCACGGTGTCCTGCACCCCGCCCGAGCAGTTGAACGCCACCGTGTACACGGCGCCGCGCTTGGCGTCCGCGTCCACGGTGGCGGTGACCGAGGCTCCGGGGGCGATCTGGACGGTGTCGAAGATGCCCGCCGTCGCCGTCGCCGTGCTGGAGCAGCCGGGGGCGCTGAGCGTCACCCGGCCGCCGGGGGCGACGAGCGACGGGGAGACGACGAAGTCGCCCGGGGCCTTGGCACCCCGCACCCGCGGGTTCGGCGCGGGCGCACCGTCGGCCGCGTGGGCGACGGTGACGGGGGCGGCCAGGGCGAGGGCGGCCGCCCCCAGCAGGGCGGTGGACGCGGCACGTATCGCGCGCATGGTGTTTCCTCCGGGTCCCGAGGGCCGGCCGCGGCGGGGTGGCCGCGTGGAGCCGTCGTGCACCTCGTTGCCCGCCACGCTAGGAGCGCACTACCACAGCCGCGATCCCAGACGGGCGAATGGGGCATCGGTGTCCCCCGGACGGCCCCTTTTCGCCCCGCCGGTCACTCCGTGACCTGCGGGAACAGGTCGGTGAACGGCGCGGCGGTGGCCGCCAGGCCGCGCCCGAACGGGGCGTCGAAGTCCCAGATCAGGAAGAGCAGGAAGGCGATCAGCGCGCTGTAGAGGCCCGCGAGGAGCAACTCGCGCCCGGTGCGCCGGATCTGGAGCGTGAAGATCAGCCCCACCGACACCAGGGCGCCGATGATCAGGCCGAACCAGACGACCCCCGGCATGGTCTCCCCGGCGCTCTGGCCGCGGGCGCCCCGGGCGTCGTCGGCGACCATCACCTGGTCGACCAGCGGCTGGTACGCCTGCCCCTCGAAGTCGTTCGCGGGCTGGTAGTCGGTGACGCTGCGCCGCACCTTCTCCATGAGGGCGTCGCCCTGCTCGGTGGTCGCGCCCTCCTCGGCCATGTGCGCGAACTCCTCGTTCACGACGTAGTCGACGTACGCGTCGACGTCGGCGCGGATCCGCTCGCGGACCATCACCGGGTAGACCTCCACCCGCGCGGAGATCTCGTGCATCGCCTGGGCCTCCTGGCGCACCACCTCCTGGGCGGCGCCGCGGGCCTCCCAGACGCCGGCGATGGCGAGGCCGAGGACGATCGCGTAGATCACGCCGATCATCATCGTCATGTACTCGATGACGTCGGGGGTCTCGCTGGGGTCGTCGTCCTCGGGGAGCCGGCGGTGGTTGATGACGACGATGGCCAGGACGACGGCGCAGGCGGCGGCCATCGCCAGGGTCAGGACGAGCCATTCGGACATGGTTTCCTCGGGTCTTTCTCGGGGTTCGGGTTCGGGCCGTACGCGGGCTCGGGACCGCGTCAGCGGGAGCGCGGGCGCAGGATCGCGCTGGCGATCACGGCGGGCGCGGTGATCAGGAGCATCGTGGTGACGGGCGACGAGCCGCTCTTCGGCTGCGGCCGGGAGGCCCGCTTGTAGTGCGGGAGCGCGACCGGCGGGGCCTGCGCGGGGCGCGGCGCCGCCGTGGGGACGGGCGACGGGGCCGGGGGCGCGGGGGCGGGCGGTTCCCCGGGCTCCGGGGTGCCGGGCACGGGGGAGGGGGGCGGGACCGGGGCCGGCCGGGGTGCCGGGGTGGCGGCGGGCGCGGACGGCGGCACGGGCAGGGGCAGGGGCGGCCGGACGGGCGCCGGGGCTGACGGGGGCGACAGGGGAGGGACGGGGGCGGGCGGCGGATTCGGGACGGGCGGCACGGTGGGGGCCGGCGGCAGCGGCGGCTTCGAGGGCTTCGGGGGCTCGGGCGGCTTCGGTTTCGGCGGTCGGGTGGGCTTCGGCGACGGCGAGCACGCACCCGGACCGACCACCGACACCGAGGTGTGCGAGCCGTCCGGCCCGACCGTGGCGTAGGCGCAGGAGTCGGCGGCCGCCGGCGCGGGCGAGGCGAGCAGCCACACCAGGACGGCGGCCGCCAACGACCGCGTGAGGGGTGATCCGTACAGAGACACGCCGACGAGCTTGAACACACGGACGCCGAACCGGGGCACGAATGCGCGCGGATTCCCCGGATGGTGGGGATCTTGGGACGCACCGGTTTGACGTTTCGGCACCGGAGGGCCGATCGGCCGCGCGGGCGAAGCCTCATGGGGGGCGCTTCCGGGGCGCTCTCGGGGGCGCTCTCGGGGGCGCTCTCGGGGCGCGGGAAATGGCCGACGGGAGCGGTGACGGGGGCCGTTCGACGGAACTGTCCGGTTGTCGCCCTGCCGCGGCTCCGCCGGCGCGGCCGTCGTCGTTCCGTCCGACGGCTACCAGGCCCTCCCGCTCCTCCACGAGCAGCTGCGCGCGTACGGCGTCGAGGTGCGCTCCGCC
>NZ_JBEZUZ010000099.1:0-27120 GCF_040636735.1 Streptomyces sp. NPDC035033
CACCGGTGGCGGTTCGCAGCTGATCACCGCCGTGGCCGCCGACGCCTCCGCCACCAGCGGGACCGTGACCTGGTGGGACCGGCGGGGCGGGGCGTACGGGTGGGGCGGGGGCGCCGGGTACGCGGGCGGGACCGGCGGGCCGAAGCCGGCGGGCACGGCGTCGGCGGGGGCGCCCGCCGCCTCGGCGAGGAGCCGGTCGAGCTCGGCGCCGTCGGGGCGCAGGGCGGGGTCGCGGACGAGGAGCCGGGTGAGGACGAAGCCGAGGGCGCCGGAGCGGACCGGCGGCGGGATCGGGTCGTCGAGGACGGCGACGACGGTGGCGAGGCTGGTGGCGCGGCGCAGCGGGTGGTGGCCCTCGGTCGCCACGTACAGGAGCATGCCGAGGGACCACAGGTCGGAGGCCGGGTTGCCCTCCTCGCCGCGGACGCGTTCGGGGGCGATGAAGTCGGCGGAGCCGATGAGGTCGCCGGAGGCGGTGAGCCGGGAGGTGGCCCCGTCGAAGGCGGCGATGCCGAAGTCGGTGAGGACGGCGTCGCCCCCGGCGCGCAGCAGGACGTTGGCGGGCTTGACGTCGCGGTGCTGGATGCCGGCGGCGTGGGCGGCGCGCAGGGCGCCGAGGACCTGCCGGCCGAGGGTGATCGCCTCGGGGACGGGCATCGGCCCGGCGGCGAGCCGGTCGGCGACGGAGCTCCCCTCGACGAGTTCCATCACGATCCACGGGGCCGAGCCGTCGGCGGGTTCGACGATGTGGTGGACGGTGACGACGTGCGGGTGGGAGAGCCGGGCGAGGGCGCGGGCCTCGCGGAGGGTCCGGGCGCGCAGCTGGGCGGTGAGGCCCGGATCGGCCGCCTCGGCGGCGGGGTCGGGCGGGCGGACCTCCTTGAGGGCGACGTCCCGGTCGAGGGCGATGTCGCGGGCCCGCCAGACGGTGCCCATGCCACCGCTGCCGAGCCGGGAGACCAGCCGGAACCGTCCGTCGACGAGGGGTCTGCCGTCGTCGTCACTCGTGCTCATGGGCGATCATCGTAGGCGGCCGCGGTGACAGCCGGGGCCCGGGCGGCGGACCGCCCGGGCCGGCGGGGTCAGGGCTTCATCTCGTACGCGCCGGAGAGGGCCTCGACGCGGGCCCAGACGCGGGCGGTACGGGCCTCGTCGACGACCGGGCGGCGGACCGCGCCGAGCGCCCAGGTCTGCTGCGCCCGCGTGGCGGAGTCCTTGCCGTGGAGCTCGACGGCGTGGGCGGAGAAGTCCCGGACGAGGACGGCGAAGAGCTCGTCGAGGACGTCGTCGTCGAGGCCGGTGAGGGCGGCCTGCTCCAGGACGAGCTGGGCGTGGACGACGAGCGCGAAGAGCTGGCCGACGGCGAGGAGCAGGTCGAGGTCGCGGCTCTGGGCCTCGTCGGGGGCGGCGGTGCGGACGAAGTCGCAGAGGGCGTCGGCCTGTTCGCGGAAGCGGGCGACGTTGGGGAGCCGGTCGTACGCGTCGAAGGCGGGCCGCCAGTCGTGGAAGCGGACCGAGCCGAGGCCGCGGGCGGGGCCCTGGCGGAAGAGGAACGCGTCGTCGGCGGCGTCGAGGCGGGTGGGGACGGGCTCGTAGTCGGCCGGGGCGAGGAGGTGGTTGGCCATGAACTTGAGGATCAGGGCGAGGTTGACGTGGACCGTGCCCTCCAGCTTCGGCAGGCCGCGGATCTCGACGGCGGCCTGGGCGAAGTAGTTGTCCTTCTCGAAGCCCTTGGCGGCGATGACGTCCCACATGAGGTCGATGACCTTCTCGCCCTCGGTGGTCACCTTCATCTTCGTCATGGGGTTGAAGAGGAGGTAGCGGCGGTCGTCGGGGCCGGCGGTGCGGAAGTAGTCGACGGCGCGGTCGCTGAAGAGCTTCATGCCGGCCAGGCGCACGTAGGCGTCGGTGAGTTCGCGGCGCACGTGCGGGAAGGCGGTGACGGGGCGGCCGTACAGGATCCGGTTCTGCGCGTGGGTGACGGCCTCGTACATCGCGTGCTCGCAGATGCCGATGGAAGCGGTGCAGAGGTTGAACTTGCCGACGTTGACGGTGTTGAGGGCGGCGTCGAAGGCGGCGCGGCCGGTGTGCAGGACGTCGGCGGCGGCGACGGGGTAGTCCTCCAGGCGGAACTCGCTGACGTACTTGGAGGAGTCGACGACGTTCTTGACCAGGTGGTAGGCCGGGTGGCGGCTGTCGGCGGCGAAGAAGACGTAGCCGTCGGGGCCCTCGACGTCGGTGCGGCGGCCGAAGACGGAGACGAGCCCCGCCTTGTTGCCGTTGCCGATGTAGTACTTGGAGCCGCTGGCGCGGAAGCCGCCCTCGCCGTCCGGGGTGAGCAGCATGTCGGTGGAGTAGATGTCGGCGCCGTGCGTCTTCTCGGAGAGGCCGAAGGCGAACACCTCGCCCTGGTCGAGGAGTTCGGCGGCGCGGGCGCGGGCGGCGGCGTTGTCGCTCTGCCAGACCGGGCCGAGGCCGAGGATGGTGACCTGCCAGGCGTACCAGTAGTCGAGGCCGTAGAAGCCGAGGATCTCGTTGAGGGCGGCGATGCGGGCGGTGTCCCAGCGCTTGTCGCCGTTGCCGCCGGCCTCGCCGGCGGGGGTGAGGAAGGTGGCGAACAGCCCTTCCTCGGCGGCGAAGGCGAGGAAGTCGCCGAGCCAGGCGCGGGTCCGGTAGTCCTCGATGATCCGGCGCTTGCCGCGCTCCTCGAACCAGTCGACGGTGGCGCGCAGCAGCCTGCGGGTCTCGGGGTCGAAGTGCGCGGGGTCGTAGGTGCGGGGGTTGAAGAGCAGCGCGTCGGCCATGGGTACCGCCTTGGGGGCCTGAGGGGTGGACGAGGGTGGGGCGGGTTCCGGAGGGCGGGCCTCAGAACCTGCGGAGGGTGGCGAGGACGTCGTCGAGCCAGGCGATCATCATGCGTTCGTACGCGATGCCGCCGCGCAGCACGACGTGCTGGAGCTCGCGCTCGGCGTCCGGGGGCCCGTCGCCGCCGGACGCCGGCGGGAAGTCCCGCTCCTCGCCGGCGAGGTAGTGGGCGAGCCGGTCGGTGTGCGCCCGCCGGTGCCGTTCGACCTCGCGGACGAGGCCGGCGGGGTCGTCGAAGGCGGCGCCCCGGATCTTCACGGCGAGGTCGTGCCGGACGCTCTCGGGTTCGATCGGCTCGTGCAGCCAGGAGCTGAGCGCCGCGTGCCCGAGGTCCGCGACGGAGTACTCCTTCTTGTCCGGCCGCCCCTGCTGGGGCACCTCCCGGGCGGCCACCCAGCCGTCGTTCTCCATCCGCTTGAGCACGCGGTAGATCTGCTGGTGGGTGGCGGTCCAGAAGTAGCCGATGGACCGCTCGAACCGTCGGGCCAGTTCGTATCCGGACCCCGGCTTCTCCAGGAGGGAGACGAGGATCGCGTGTTCGAGCGCCATGGCCCCGATCTTGCTATGCAACTGGTTGCATAGCAAGGCGGGGCCCGCCGATGAGACGCGCCTCACCAGCGCCGAACGCTCCCGCCACGGGCTCCGGGCGGAAGCCCCCTCGGCCGGCCGCGCCGCGCGGCGGCGGCGCGGCCCCGGAGAGCCGCGCCCCGGTCCGCCTCGGGAACGGCCTCCTGGCCGCCGGCGCCCCGCCCTGGACGCCTCTCCTCCCGGCGTCTCGCCCTCGGCGCCGCGGCGGCCCCCACCGCCTCCCGGGGCCCGGGAGCGCCTCGCCGCCCCGGACGGGTGAGCGGCCCTCGCCGCCGTCCGCCGGGGCGCGGCCCCGGTGGTCCGTCCCCGTGCGGGGCGCCGGCCGGCCGCGCATGCTCGAAGCATGTCCGAGGCGACGGCCACCGACCCGCACGAGGTCACCACGGCGCTCCCGTGCCCGCGGGAGGACGCGCGGGCCCCGGCCGCGTCCAGCCTGTCCGTCCGGCACCGGATCGCCGCCCGGGCCGCGTCGGCGCCGTAGCGGAAGGGAGCCGCGATGGGCTGGATCGTGACGCCGCTGGGCGCTCTCCTGGTGCTCGGCATCCTCCGGGACGTCTTCCACACGCTGTGGCACCCGACCCGCCACGGGGGCCTCAGCCGGCTGGTCATGCGGGCCGTGTGGCGCCTCTCGGCCCACCGCGGCACGCGGTGGCGGCCAGCCGGGCTCGCCGGCCCCCTGGGCATGGTCGCGGTCGTCGCGGTGTGGGCCCTGACGGTGGCCGTGGGCTGGGGGCTCGTCTACTGGCCCCACATGCCGGACGACTTCTCGTACTCCGCGGGGCTCACCCCCTCCCACCACGCCGGCCCGGTGGACGCCCTGTACCTCTCCCTGGTCACCCTGGCCACGCTCGGCCTCGGCGACATCGCGCCCACCTCGGGATGGCTGCGCGTGCTGGCGCCGATGGAGGCCCTCGTGGGCTTCGTCCTGCTGTCCGCCACCGTCGCGTGGATCCTCGGCGTCTATCCCGCCCTCGCCCGCCGCAGAACCCTCGCCCTGCGCCTCTCCCACCTGCACCGCAGCCGGACCACCACCCGTTCCCTCGACTCCGCCGGCGGGGCGGCGGTCCTCGACGGGCTCGCCTCCGCCCTCGCCACCGTCACCGTCGACTTCCTGCAGTACGCCGAGTCGTACTACTTCCACGACGCCGACGAGAACACGGCCCTGCCCCGGCAGCTCGGCTACGCGCTGGGCCTCGCCGAACGGGCCGCGGAGGCCGGACACCCCGACGTCAGGCTCTCCGCCGGCGTCCTGCACCGGGCCCTGGAGGACCTCGCCGCCGTCCTCGACGAGCGCTTCCTGCGCACGGGCGAAGGCCCCGGCCGGGTCTTCGCCGCCTACGCCCACGACCACGGCCAGCCCTGGGAACCGGACGGCCCTCCCCCGCCCGACGGGCACGGACGGTCCTGAGGGCGGGGGCGTGCGCGAGGCGCCCGGGGACGGGACCACGCGCCGTCCCGCGCGAACCCTCAGCGGCATGTGACCCACATCACACACTCTCCCTGTCAGGAATCGCGGCGCCGCCCCGCTCAAGTCACCGGAAGCAAGCGAACCGACAGGAGCGAGACATGAAGCACCGCATCGTCGTCCTCGGCGCCGGCTACGCCGGTGCGTACGTCGCCGGAACCCTGGCCCGCCGGCTGTCCCCGGCGGACACCGAGATCACCGTGGTCAACGCCGAGCCGGACTTCGTGCAGCGGCTGCGGCTGCACCAGCTCGCGGCCGGCCAGGAGGTCGAGGCCCCGCGGCTCACCGACGTCTTCGCGGGCACGGGCGTACGGCTGCGCCTGGGCCGGGTCACCGCCCTCGACCCCGAGCGCCGGACCGTCACCGTGGCCGACGCCGACGGCGGCGCGGAGCTCGGCTACGACACGCTGTTCCACGCGCTCGGCAGCCGCGGCGCCGACCACGGCGTCCCCGGCGTGGCCGAGCACGCCTTCGACGTCGCGACCCGCCCCTCCGCGCTGCGCCTGCGCGAGCGCCTGGGCGACCTGGCCGGCGGGGGCGGGGGCGGGGGCCGGAGCGTGCTGGTCGTCGGGGACGGCCTGACCGGCATCGAGACCGCCACCGAGATCGCCGAGTCCCACCCCGGCCTGGCGGTGACGCTGATCGCGGGCGGCGCGCTGGGCGCCCCGCTCTCCGCCGGGGCCCGCGACCACCTGCGCCGGGCCTGCGACCGGCTGGGCATCACCGTCCTGGAGCACACCCGCGTGGAGGCGGTCGAGGCGACCCGGGTGCTGTGCGCCGACGGCACCGCCGTGGCGTCCGACGCGACCGTGTGGACGGCCGGCTTCGCGGTCGACCCCCTCGCCGCCACCGCCGGCCTCGACGTCACGGAGGACGGCCGGATCGTCGTCGACCGCACGATGCGGTCGGTCTCGCACCCGGACGTCTACGCCGTCGGCGACAGCGCCTACGCCCTCGGCGACAACGGCCGGCCGCTGCCGATGTCCTGCGCCTCGGCCGGCTACACCGGCCGGCAGGCCGTGGAGGCGGTCGTGGGACGGCTGACCGGCCAGGAGGTCGCCACCGTCAAGCTGGAGTACGTGGGCAACCACATCAGCCTCGGCCGGCGGGACGGCATCCTGCAGATGGTCGACGGCGAGGGGCGGGCGAAGCCGAAGCACCTGGGGGGCCGGAAGGCGGCGCGGATCAAGGCGGGCATCCTCCGGATGTCGCTGTGGGCCACCGAGCACCCGACCTTCGGACTGCCCAAGCGCAGGCACCGCCTGACCGTCGCGCCGTCCCCCGCCCCCGCCCCCGCCTCCACCTCCGCCTCCACCGAGAAGGCGATCGCGTAGCCGGTGCCGCGGCCGAGGACGCGACCGCGCGGCCGGTCGTGTCCGCGGCGGCCCGGCCCCGCGCCCGCCGGCTCGGGACCTTCCCCTCACCACAGGAATCGGCGTCTTAGGGTGACCCCATGGACAGCACCGCCATCGACCGTTTCGACACCGGCCGGTTCGAGGCCAACCGGAGCCGGCTGGCCTCGCTGGCGTACCGGCTGCTGGGCTCCGCCACCGACGCCGAGGACGCGGTGCAGGACGCGTTCCTGCACTGGCAGGCCGCGGACCGGCAGCGGATCGACGTGCCGGAGGCGTGGCTGACCAAGGTCGTCACCCACCTGTGCCTGGACCGACTCCGCTCGGCGCGGGCCCGCCGCGAACGCGCCGCCGGCGCCTGGCTGCCCGACCCCCTCCTCGACGGCGACACGATGCTCGGCCCGGCCGACACCTTCGAGCAGCGCGAATCGGTCTCCCTGGCCGTGCTGCGGCTCATGGAGCGCCTGTCCCCCGTCGAACGGGCCGTCTACGTCCTGCGCGAGGCGTTCTCCTACGGCCACGCCGAGATCGCCGGGATCCTCGACATCACCGAGTCCGCGAGCCAGCAGCACCTCCACCGGGCCCGGCGCCGCGTCACCGCCGCGCGCCGCGGCGGCGACGTCGACCCGGCGTCCGCCCGCAGGATCGTCGAGGAGTTCCTCGCCGCCGCGTCCTCGGGCCGTACCGAACGGCTGGTGGCGCTGCTCACCGACGACGCGGTCGCGCTCTCCGACGGCGTCGGCGGCACGGCCGGGGAACTGCTGCGGTACGACACCCCGCTGCGCATCGCCACCGTCGTCCGGGCCGGCCTCAAGCCGACCCCCGCCAAGCGGCGGCTGATCGGCGGCACGCCCGCGCTCCATTACGCCTCCGTCAACGGCGCCCCCGCCCTGCTCTTCGTGCTCGACGACCGGGTCATCGGCGCCACGACGTTCGACATCGAGGGCGGCAGGATCGCGACCGTGCTCGGCATCGCCGCCCCCGCCCGGCTCCGCCGCCTCACCGAGGCCTGGCGGCGGCGGGGCCCGGACACCCCGCTCATCGCCCGGTGGTGACCCGCCGGCGCGCACCGCGCCCCGGGGCGGCTCGCTGAAGGCCCCACCGCCCCGGTCCCGCCCGTGCCGGCGATGGCGCCGCCCCGCGCGACGGCCGGCCCGGTTCAGCCCGGCAGGACGTCCTCGAGTTCCGCCAGCTCCCCGGCGTCCAGCGTGAGTTCCACGGCCCCGGCGGAGTCGGTGATGGACTCCGGGCGGCTGGCTCCCGGCACCGGGATCACCACCGGGGAGCGGGCGAGCAGCCAGGCCAGGGCGACCTGCTGGGGGCTGACGCCGCGTCCGGCGGCGACGCGGTGGAAGGCCGTGCCGAGGGAGGTGGGGCCGGAGGGGCCGTCGAGGGAGCTGCGGGACAGGCCGCCGAGCGGGCTCCAGGGGAGGAAGGCCAGCCCCAGCCGTTCGCTCAGCCGCAGCTCGGGCTCGCTGTCGCGGACGGCGGGCGAGTACCGGTTCTGGACGGAGACGAGCCCGTCGCCGAGGATCCGATGGGCCTGGCGGATCTGGGCGGCGGTGACGTTGGAGAGGCCGGCGGCACGGATCGTGCCGGCGTCGAGGAGCTCGCGCAGCGCGCCGACGGACTCCTCCCAGGGCACGGCCGGGTCCGGCTTGTGCAGCTGGTACAGGCCGATCGCGTCGACGCCCAGGCGCTTGGCGGATGCCTCGGCGGCCCGCTTGAGGTGGGCGGGGGTGGCGTCGACGGTCCAACTGCCGTCGCCGGGGCGGCCGCGGCCGCCCTTGGTGGCCACCAGGACGTGGGAGGTGTCGCCGCCGTAGCGGGCCAGGGCGCGAGCGATCAGCAGCTCGTTGTGGCCCACCTCGTCGGCGTGCCAGTGGTAGCTGTCGGCGGTGTCGACGAGGGTGACACCGGCGTCGAGGGCGGCGTGGAGGGTGGCGACGGCCCGCCTCTCGTCCGGGCGGTGCTCGATGGACAGCGGCATGGCGCCGAGGCCGACGGCGCTGACGGTGGTGTGGGCGAGGGTGCGGTACCGCATGGTGTCTCGTTCCTCAGTCGGTGGGGGCGCCGGGCAGGGCGAGGGCTTCGGCGACGGCGCCGGGCAGCCAGTCGGCGGTGCGGGAGAAGGAGAAGCCCAGCGCCTTCGCGCGGGCGTTGCTCATGGCGTAGTGGCGGTCGAAGGAGAACGGCGAGGCCTCCTCGCCCACCGGGACGGTGCGGCGGACGGCCTCCCGGCCGGCCTGCGCGGCGACGGCCGCGGCGAGGTCGTGCGCGTCGAGCGGGCCGTCGGAGCAGGCGTTGACCGGGCCGGTGAAATCGGCCGCGGCCGCCCACACCAGCAGGTCCGCCAGCTCCTCGTGCTGGATGAAGACCGTGGGCAGCGCCTCCGCGTGCACGGCGATCGCCTCGCCCCGGGTGACGCGCCCGGTGTAGTGCGCCAGCCTGCCGGTGAACTCCCGCGCGCCGCCGCCGAGCACATGGGCGCTGCGCACCGCGGCGAAGGCGAAGCCGCCGGCGCGGGCGAAGACGGCCTCGGCCTGCCGCTTGCCCTCGGCGTAGTGCGCCTCCAGGTAGGCGTCGTCGTGCCAGGGCAGGTCCGGGGAGACCGGCCAGACGGCCGGGTCCACGCTCTCCTCCGGCACGGGCGTCCCCGGGGGCACGGACGGCAGGGCCGCGGTCGCGGGGTCGTAGACCTCGATCGTGGAGGTCATGACGTAGCGCCGGGTGCGTCCGGCGAAGGCGCGGGCGGAGACGGCGGCCTGGACGGGGGTGTAGCAGACCTGGTCCACCACGACGTCGAAGGCGCGGGTGCCGAGCGCGGCCGTCAGGGCCGCTTCGTCGTTCCGGTCGACGACCAGGTGGTCGACGCCGGCGGGCGGCGGGACGGACCCGCGGTTGATCACCGTGACCCGGTGTCCCGCGGTCAGGAGGCGCTCCACCAGGAGCTTTCCGAAGTACCGGCTTCCGCCGATGACGCAGACGCTTTGCATGCCGCCATCCTGGAGACCTATCGTCATCAGGGGAACTTCCCACTTGCTGAACAGGCGTTAAGGAAAACTGTTGATCGATGTGCAGCGGCTCCGCGTCCTGCGGGCGGTGGCGGAGCACGGCAGTTTCAACCGGGCGGCCGCGGCCCTCCGTCTCACCCCCTCGGCCGTCTCCCAGCAGGTGGCCGCCCTGGAACGCGGCCTCGGCGTCCAGGTCGTCGCGCGCAGCACCCGGGGCGTCACCCTCACCCGGGCCGGCCGGATCATGGTCGGCGCCGCCGAGTCCGTCGCCGCGGAACTCGCGCACGCGCGGCAGCGGGTGGCCGAGCTCGACACCGGCCGCCCCCGTCTCACCGTCGCCGCTTTCACCAGCGGCGGCAGGCTCCTGCTGCCCGCCGCCCTCCACCGGCTCGCGGCGGACCACCCCGGCACCGTCCTCCACGTCAGGGAGGGCGAACCCGAGGACACCCTCCCGCTCGTCCGCCGGGGCGCCGTGGACCTCGCCCTCGCCTACCGCTTCGACGGTCCGCTCCCCGGCGGACCGGGCGCCGGCTCCCGCCTGGAGTGGACGCCGCTCCTGGAGGACCCGCTGCGCGTCGTCCTGCCGCGGGGGCACCGGCTCGCCGACCGCGACGCGCTGGACCTCGCCGACCTGGCGGCCGAACCCTGGGTGCTGGGCTGCCTGAAGACCGAGGCGTACCTGCGCCGCTTCGCCGAGGGCGCCGGCTTCGACCCGGAGATCCGCGGGACCACCACCGACTACTTCTTCGCCCGCTCCCTCGTCGCCGCGGGCATGGGGATCTCGCTGATCCCCTCCATCGCGCTCGCCCCCGAGATCCCCGGCCTGCGCACCGTCCCCCTCACGTCGCCGGCCCCGGCCCGGCACATCGGCGTCGCCACGATCGGCGACCGCGACCGGCCCCACGTCACGACGCTCGTCCACGCCCTGCGCGAGGAGGCGGCACGGCACCACGCGCGGTGATCCCCGCGGTCCAGCACCGGGCCCGCCATGATCGAGGCGACGGGAACCTCGATCAGGACGTCGAAGGAGAGAGCCCTGTCGTCGGGATGCGCGGCGGCCGGCGTCAGGAGGTGCGCCCCAGCATCAGGTGATCCGACCGACGTGCCGCCCGCTCCCCTCACCTCTGGAGACGCGCCAACACGGTGCCCACCGCGAAGCTACGACGGCTCCTCGGCTGCCGCTGCCCCGGTCCCCTCCGTAACCGGGTCTTCCCGCGGGAGGTCCCCGGCGTCGTCGAGCTGCTCCTGGGGCAGCACGGGCTTCGGCCGGTCGGGCCGGGGCAGTGCAGCCGGATTCGGCCCCGTGAGGTACCAGCGCAGCCGGAGGCGTGCCATGGGCCGGTCCCGGGGCTCGGGCCCGCGCACGTCAACGGCCACGCGGACCCGTGGAAGCGATGCCACCAGGTGTCCGCCCCGCGAGAGAACCAGAACGGTCCGTTCCCACCGCCGCTGCCAGCGGGTGCGGTGCATCTCGCGTTCGCGCTCCCTCTCGTTGATGCGCCGACGCAGCCGGTCGCGTTCGTCGATGAGGGAGTCGTAACGAGCGGCACTGGTTCCGGCCATCAGCCCCATCACCGCGTTGACGCCGAGGGCCTTCATCAGCAGTGGCTCGTATCTGTCGGGCAGCCGGTCGGCCAGCGCACGATAGAAGAAGACCGCCCGCGCACTGCACAGCAGCGCCTCGGAATACCTCTCCAGTTCGTCGAGTACGGACGCCTGTGCCAGCAGGGCCCTGGCCAGCTGCGCCAGTTGTACCGAGTGGCGCTCCTCGGCCAGTTCGAGGGAGAGCGCGACGCATTCTTCCAGGACCTCGAGCGCACGAACGGGCTCGCCGGCACCGGTCAGATCGGTCGCGTAGTTGTGCAGCGAGTCGAGCAGATCGCGCAGATGGGCGTCGGGCTCGGCCAGCGCCAGCCGACGCCTGACCTGGACGGCGAGGCCGCTGGCCCTCGCGGCGTCCTCGGCGGCGGTGAACACCGCGGCATATCGGTTCGCCAGATTGTGGAGTACCCCTCCGAGCACCTCGTCGTAGCGACCGGGCCGGTTCCTGGCCAGGCCGGCCAGGAGGTCCACCGCCTGCTCGCAGGACTTGAGCGCCGCTCCCAGTTCACCCTTCGCGGCGAGCGGGACAGACCGGTTGCTCAGCGCGACGGCGAGCCGAAGCCGGTGGTGGACCGCGTCTTCGCCGCCCTCCTCCACCAGTCGCTCGCCCATCCTGACGGCCTCGGTCGCCACGGCGAGCGCGTCCTGGTCGAGGGCCAGTTCCGAAAGCGCCGTCGACCGGAAGCTCAGTGCGTCGACCAGGTCCTTCCGGAACTCCTCGGGGCAGCTCTGGGCGAGCGCACGGTAGATTCCGACCGCGCGACCGCTCGCCGCGAGTGACTCCTCCCAGCGATGTGCCGCGCCCAGCCTCACGGAGAGCTGGTGTTCGGCGGCCGCCCATCCTGCTCGCTCGCGGACCGGCCCGATGCGCCCGCCGGCCCGCCACAGCACCCGGCTCCGCCGGATCGCACGCAGCCGCATGGCGAGCCTGATGGCTTCGTCACCCAGCAGGCGGCTGCGCTCGGGCACGGCGGCGAGGAGGCGCTCCATCAACTCGGCCGGCAGGTCGTCCCGTTGCACCACCGCGCTGACGGGGCGCACCATGACGCCGGGGTTCTCGGACCGTACGGCGACGGTCACGGCAGGCACGACGAGTCGTTCGGCGAACGTCCGGACCAGGTCGTCGATCTTCCCCGCGAGGTCGGGGTCCAGTCGGACAGGCAGCGCCGCCGCGCGGGCCAGGACGGTGAGCGGGTGTTCGGCCTCGGACTCCTCCAGTTGTGGCAGGAGGGCCGTCAGGAGATCGGAGCCGGCGTGAACCCGCCGAGCCACGTGGTACTCACTCAGGCGGTCAGGCCCCAGCGCACCCCAGTAGGACTCGTTGATGTCGGGGTAGAGGTCGCGCAGCCAGCGGGTCAGGGCGGTCAGGACCGGCTCGCCGAGCCCTGCGAGCGCGGGGACGGTGGCCAGCAGCCGCAGGGCGCGTTCCCCGCTGCGCACCCGGGTGAGCGACGCGAGCGCCACTGCCTCGGCGAGCACACCGGCTTCGAGGTTCGCGAGGGCCGGGTACTGTGCGGCGGTCCGCCGCCAGTAGCCCTCCTCGTGGTCGAGCAGCAGGCTCTCGACGTCGATCACCGAGTCGGAGGTGCCGGAAATGCGGGGGCCCCGCCCGGTGCCGGCGTTCAGCAGGTCCGTCAGTGCCCGCATCTGAAGGACGAGTGCCGACCCCGAAGAGGTGCCCGCGAAATGCTCCGGGCCGGGAGTGAGCGAGCGCCCGGCGGCCTCCCAGTCGGCCTCCGTGTGACCGGGAAGCCGAGCGAGCCGCACCGCCAACGAGGTCACCGCCGCGCGGTAGAACTGCTGTCGTTCGGTAGCGCCCTCCGCCGCGTCCCGCAGCCGGACCACGCGGGCTCCGCCGAGAATCGCGGAGCTGCGGGGGCCGTCCCCGGGCAGTTGCTGCCACCACTCCCCACTGCTGCGGGCAATGAGCAGGAGGCGGACCGGAGCGTCCACCGGGCGCTCCTCCAGGACCCGGAGCACGTCTGTGATCAGCGAGGGGCGGGTGTCGGCGTAGTCCATGACGATCAGCAGCGGCCGATCGACCGCGGCGAGGGCTGTCAGTCCGCGTCCGTCTCCGGCGTTCACCGGGGCGTTCTCCCGGAACTGGCAGGCCGCCCACCCCTCGGCCGCGAGCCGTCGTGCGAACTCTCGTGCGAGCCGTGTCTTGCCCTGGCCTCCGGGTCCCACGACGAGCCGTACCGAGACGCCGTCGCCCCCGCACCACTCCCGGAGCTCGTCGAGGAGTGCGGTTCGGCCGATGAAGGGGACCGCCTCCACCTGCGGCCGCAGCAGTTCGGCCGGGGAGCGCGGCAGCCGGTGCGGGGCCGGGGACTCGCTGAGGTGCAGCAGTTCGACCGGCTCCACGACCGCTGTCTGTCCGGTCCGTTCCCGAAGTACCTCCTGGAACTCCGGGTCCTCCAGCAGCCGGTGTGCCGGGACCGCGTCGAGTTTGCCGTGGGCCCAGTTCGCGGCGTCCTCCGTGATGACGCCACAGAGCACCCCGTGGGCCCACAAGGCGGCCCCCGACATTCCCTGCCACCCCGAGGCCCCCGGCCCGTCGGGGACCGGACCGAGCGCGCTGAGTCGCCACCGGTCGCCGATCATCCCGTCCCCGGGTTGGACGACACCGCTCACCTGGGTCGTCTCGATCGCGTCGGCGGTCCGCCCGGCCGCCGCGAAGCCGATCGCGGTGGCCGCGGTCTGCGGCAGGGAGGTGACGAGACGTCCGTACCGCACGGGCGAGTCGCTCAGCCGGCTGGGCCAGTACCGGGCCGGCACCTCCAGGAGCATCGCGTCCAGCCCTCGCTCCCGTCCGTCCCAGACGCTCGTGCACGGGAGCAGTCCGGGTGCCTGGAGGGGCTGGGCCTCGGGCCGGGCATCGGGCGGCACGGCGTGGGCCGCGGTGAGGATCAGACGGGGCGCGATCACGTAGCCGGAGCTGATCCGGGTGGGCCTGCCGTCGCACGTGGCCCGGACGGCCACCACCCGTCGTCTGTCCATCGGGCAGAGACCGGGTCAGTCGGACACGGGCGACCGGAACAGGCTGCCGCGCTCGACGGCGTCGGTGCCGCCGGACACCTCCTCCGAGACCTGGACCGGCCGCCCGTCGCCGTACACGGGCGTGAGGGTCAGATTGATGCGGTGAGTGGTGGCTCGCGACAGCCCGGCGTTGACGTCAGCCGATACCACCCAGGCCCGGAAACCGCCCTTGGCCGCCACGTCCTTGCGCAGTTCGACCGCGAACTCCATGCCGATGGGCCCGACCTCGAAGCGGAGTTGCTCTCCAGCGCCTTCGGCCGCCGCCCGGACCAGCTCGTCCCGGATCAAGCCCACCGCCCGGTGGAGTTCCAACTCGTCCACTCGCACACCACCTCTCACCGCCGTCTCAGCGGAAGCATGTCGGACGCCCTCTCCCCATGGGTCACGGACCGTGCCCGATGTCCGGAATCCATGGGTGACGGGGCCGATTCCGCATGGACCCCGCCACCACACCACGGGACACGGGCCAGCGCCTGTCCTTCAGCAGGTCGCCGTCCCGCCGTCGGCCGGCCGGGCTTCCGGCCGGCGGAGACGCGGCCGTGCGCGAAGTGCTCGTCGAGACGAGCGGCCTCACTGCTCACCGACAACGTTCCCGGTGTCGGCGAGGATGCGGCGGACAACAGGCCGCAGGACCTCGGCCGCATGCGGGGGGAGCTCGACGCGGCCGACCCGGCCGTTCGGCACGGTGCGGACGTACGGAAAGCCGTACGACGGCTTGCCCTTCGGGCGGCCCGCGGCGCGTATCTTCTCGGGCGCATCGCGGTCGCGCCGGCCGCGGCCACGAGCCCGTCGCACTCGCCCCGGCCCGTCGCGGGGCCACGGGCCGGGCTTCGGACGGGTCGTCGGGGGTCGGTGGCACCGGACGCCTCCCCGGCGTCCGCCCAGTCGACGGTGTGCCCGGCTACGGCTGCGGCAGCCGTCAGCACGTCCTCCCGCCGCCGCTCGGGCGAGGTCGTGGCGGCCTTGACCCGCGACGGCCGGCCTACTCCGAGCAGGCGCTTTCCGCGGCCGTCGTACGGCCGCTCGTTCCCGTCCGCGGTGGTACAGCGCGTCCCTCTCCCGTTCCACCGGAGCGCGAGGAGAGTCGGCGGCCACACCCGGGACGATCCTGATCGGCTCCCGATCAGCCCAGGAAGCTCAGCCGCACCTGCCGCCGCGGGTTGTCCTTGTTGGTGTCGACCAGGCAGACCGACTGCCAGGTGCCCAGGGCGAGGCGGCCGGCGAGGACCGGGAGGGTGGCGTGGGGCGGGAGGAAGGCGGGGAGGACGTGGTCGCGGCCGTGGCCGGGGCTGCCGTGTCGGTGCTGCCAGCGGTCGTCGGCGGGCAGGAGGTGGTGGAGGGTGGCCAGGAGGTCGCTGTCGCTGCCGGAGCCGGTCTCCAGGACGGCGAGGCCGGCGGTGGCGTGGGGGACGAAGAGGTTGAGGAGGCCGTCGCGGCCCCCGGCCGCCTCCGTCAGGAAGTCCTCGCAGGCGCGGGTCAGGTCGGTGACCGTCTCGCGGGAGCCGGTGGTGAGGTCGAGGACGCGGGTGGTGAAGGAAGGTGACATGAGGTCATCCTGCCGTCCGAGGCGCAGGATCGCGCGTCCACGCTCCGAGACGCCGTTGACCGTGTCGGCGGCCGGTCGCTAGGTTCGCGCCATGTCGCGTTCAGCCCTGCTCACCACGCGCGGTCACATCGACCTGCTGCGGGTGGCCTCCGCCGCCTGTTCCACCGGCTGCTGACGCCCTCTTCCCTTCGCCCGGCCCGCTGTCCGGGTGGTTCTTCCTGACGGTCCGCGTCCTCGCCGTACGCGTGTGTCCTCTCCGCGTCGGGCGGCGTCGACGCGCCCGTCTCTCCTCCTTCCTCTCCCCTCTCGGAGTGCTGTCATGACGGTCGGCCACGCGCCACCCTCCCTCAAGACGGATATATCGCTCATATCCCCTGCTTCTCCTGGTTCCGAGCTCGAATCGCTGGTTCCGGTCCGGCGGGCCGGGCGTCGGGCGGTCGTCGTGCCGCGCTGGCTGCGGCGGGGCGTCGGGCCCGTTCTGCTCCTGCTGGTGTGGCAGGTGTCCAGCGCGACGGGGGTGCTCGCACCCGAGGTGCTCGCCTCGCCCGGGACGATCGCGCGGTCCGCCGCCGGCCTGGTGGCGGACGGGACCCTGCCGACCGCCATGGGGGTGTCGCTGCGGCGGGTGGCGGCGGGGCTGCTGATCGGCGGGACGGTCGGCACCGCGCTGGCGCTGCTGTCCGGGCTCTCCCGGCTGGGCGAGGACCTGGTCGACGCCACCGTGCAGATGCTGCGGACCGTTCCGTGGGTCGGGCTGATCCCGCTGCTGATCATCTGGCTGGGCATCGGCGAGGCGCCGAAGGTGGCGCTGATCGCGCTCGGGACGGCCTTCCACCTCTATCTGAACGTGTACGCCGGGATCCGCGGGGTCGACGCCCAACTCGTCGAAGCGGGGCAGTCGTTGGGGCTCGGGCGGTGGGGTCTGGTGCGGCACGTGGTGCTGCCCGGCGCGCTCCCCGGGGCCATGACGGGGCTGCGGTACGCGCTCGCCACCGCCTGGCTGGCCCTCGTCTTCGGCGAGTCCATCAACGCCGACGCCGGGATCGGCTTCCTGATGAACCAGGCCCGCGAGTTCTTCCGCACCGACGTGATCGTCGTCTGCCTCGTCGTCTACGCCTTCCTCGGCCTGCTGGCCGACGCCGTCGTCCGCACTCTCGAAAGGCTGCTGCTGCAATGGCGACCGACCTTCACCGGACGGTGACCGTCCGGGGCCTGACCCGTTCCTTCGACGGCCGACCGGTCGTCGACGGCCTCGATCTCGCCCTGGAGCCGGGGCAGTTCACCGCGCTGCTCGGACACAGCGGCTGCGGCAAGTCCACCCTGCTGCGGGTGCTCGCCGGACTCGACCGGGAGATCTCCGGCACCGTGCTCGTGCCGCGCCGCCGCGCGGTCGCCTTCCAGGCCCCCCGGCTGATGCCGTGGAAGCGGGTCTGGCGCAATGTGCTCCTCGGGCTGCCCGGCCGCCCGGACCGGGACGTCGCCGACCGGGCCCTGGAGGAGGTCGGGCTCGGGCACCGGGCGGACGTCTGGCCCAAGACCCTCTCCGGCGGGGAGGCCCAACGGGCCTCGCTGGCACGGGCGTTGGTACGCGATCCGGACCTGCTGCTGCTCGACGAGCCGTTCGGCGCGCTCGACGCGCTGACCCGGATCAAGGCGCAGCGGCTGGTCGCCGAGCTCTGGCGGCGGCGCGGCTGCACCGTGCTCCTGGTCACCCACGACGTGGACGAGGCGCTGCTGCTCGCGGACCGGGCGCTGGTGATGCGCGACGGGATCATCGCGTACGACACGCCGGTCGCCCTCGACCGTCCCCGCTCCCCCGCCGACCCGGCCTTCGCCGCCCTCCGCGGCCGGCTCCTCGCCGAACTCGGCGTCGGGGACGGCGAATCGGCCGCCGAGCCCCTCGCCGGGGCGGCCGCCGCACCCGACTCCGGCCCGGCCGCCGCGCCCGTGCCCTCCCCCGTGTCCGCCGCCCACCCCCGGGAGAACCCGTGAAGTCGCTCCGTCCGTCCGTCGCCGCGCTGCTCCTGCCGCTCGCGCTGCTCGCCGCCACCGCCTGCACCCCCGCCTCCGGCGCCGACGCCGGGGGGAACACCGACGGCAAGGGCGATCTCGTGCTGAACGTCGGGGACCAGAAGGGCGGCGCCGAGGCCGTGCTGCGCGCCGCCGGGGAGCTCGACGACCTGCCGTACCGGGTGAAGTGGTCCACCTTCACCTCCGGGCCACCGCTCCTCGAAGCGATCAACGCCGGCGCCGTCGACATCGGCGGCGTCGGCAATACCCCTCCGGTCTTCGCCGCCGGAGCCGGTTCGGAGATCACCGTGATCGCCGCCACCCACGGCGATTCGGCGGGCGAGGCGATCCTCGTGCCGAAGGACTCGCCGCTCCGCACCCCGCGCGACCTGAAGGGGAAGAAGATCGCGGTGGCGCAGGGCAGTTCGGCCCACTTCCAGCTGATCGGCTCGCTGGAGAAGGCCGGGCTGACGCTGCGGGACGTCCGGGTCACGCTGCTCCAGCCGGCCGACGCGCTCGCCGCCTTCACCAGCGGGAAGGTCGACGCGTGGGCGGTCTGGGACCCGTACACCTCGCAGGTCCTCGGCAGCGGCTCCGGCCGGGTCCTCACCGACGGGCGCGGGGTCGTCAACGGGCTCGGCTTCCAGGTCGCCGCGCCCGCCGCCCTCGCCGACGCGCGCAAGGAGAAGGCCGTCGGCGACTTCGTCGAGCGGCTGCGGCGCGCCCAGGACTGGGTGTTCGCGCACCCGGAGGCGTGGGCGAAGGTCTGGGCGAAGGAGACGGGGCTGCCGTACGAGGTGGCGCTCGCCGCCGTGAAGCGCAGCAGCGGCACCCGCATCCCGGTCGCCCTCGACGACGCGGCGATCGCCTCCGAGCAGGAGATCGCCGACACCTTCGCCGAACTGGGCCTGATCCCGCGCCGCTTCCGGTTCGCCGACTTCGTCGACCGCCGCTTCGACAAGGACCTGCCGCCGTCGACCACCCCGGCGCGCTCCTACGGAAAGGACGACTGACCCATGACGGTCCACCTGCACTGGTTCCTCCCCACCGGCGGCGACGGGCGCACCCTCGTCGACCGGCACGCCTACACCGACGGCGGGATCGCCCGGAACCGCTCGGGGGCGCTCGCCGGGGTCCGGGCCCCCGACATCGAGTACCTGGCACAGATCGCCAAGGCGGCCGAACGGCTCGGCTTCGAGGCCGTGCTGACGCCGACCGGCACGTGGTGCGAGGACGCCTGGCTGACGACGGTCGCGCTCGCGCAGCACACCGAACGGCTCAAGTTCCTGGTGGCGTTCCGGCCGGGCGTGCTCTCCCCCGTGCTCGCCGCCCAGATGGCCGCGACCTACCAGCGGATCACCCGCGGCCGGCTGCTGCTGAACGTGGTGACCGGCGGCGACTCCGTCGAGCAGCGGCGGTTCGGCGACCACCTCGACCACGACCGGCGGTACGCGCGGACCGCCGAGTTCCTGTCGGTCGTGCGGGGCGTGTGGAGCGGACGCCCGTACGACTTCCGGGGCGAGCACTACCAGGTGGAGGGCGGGCTCACCGCGCTGCCGCCGGACCCGCTGCCGGAGCTCTTCTTCGGCGGCTCGTCCCCGGCGGCCGGTCCGGTCGCCGCCGAGCACGCGGACGTCTACCTCACCTGGGGCGAGCCGCCGTGGCAGGTGAAGGAGAAGATCGACTGGATCCGGCGGCTCGCCGAGGAGCGCGGCCGGACCGTCCGCTTCGGCATCCGGCTGCACACCATCGCGCGCGACACCGCCCGCGAGGCGTGGGCGACGGCGGACCGGCTGATCGCCGACCTCGACGAGGGGACGGTCGCGGCGGCTCAGGCGGTGCTCGGGCGCAGCGAGTCCGTGGGCCAGCAGCGGATGCTCGCCCTGCACCGGGGCGGGGCGCTGGGCCGGGACGAGCTGGAGATCGCGCCGAACCTGTGGGCCGGGGTGGGTCTGGTGCGGGGCGGGGCCGGTACGGCGCTGGTCGGCAGCCACGCGGACGTCGCCGACCGGATCGAGGAGTACCACGAGCTGGGCGTGGAGCACTTCGTGCTCTCCGGCTACCCGCACCTGGAGGAGGCGTACTGGTTCGGCGAGGGCGTCACGCCGCTGCTCGCGGAGCGCGGTCTGCTGGCGACGGTGCCGGCGTCGCCGCTCCTGGCGGGGATCGCCGGCGGGCGCTAGCCGCTGACGGGCAGGGCCGGGGTCCGAGGTCGGGGCGGGGGCCGGGTCGGGGCCGGGGCCTGGTCGGGGGCGGGGGCGGGCCGGGGTCGGGAAGATCCCGGCCCCGGTCCCGGTTGGTAGAAACGTGAACGATTCTGTGGTCGAAACAGCGGTCCGGGCGGTGGACGTCGTCGTGATCGGCGCCGGTCAGGCGGGGCTCTCCGCCGCCTTCCACCTGCGGCGCACCGGCCTGGAGCCGGACCGGGACTTCGTCGTCCTCGACCACGCGCCCCGCCCGGGCGGGGCCTGGCAGTTCCGCTGGCCCTCGCTGACCTACGGGAAGGTGCACGGCATGCACTCCCTGCCGGGCATGGAACTGACCGGGGCCGATCCCGCCCGCCCCTCCTCCGAGGTGATCGGCGCCTACTTCGACGCGTACGAGCGGACCTTCGGGCTGCGCGTGCACCGGCCCGTCGACGTGGCCGCCGTCCGGGAGGGCGAGGGCGGCCGGCTGCGGGTGGAGACCTCGGAGGGGATGTACGCGCCCCGGGCGCTGATCAACGCCACCGGTACCTGGGACCGGCCGTTCTGGCCCCGCTACCCCGGCCAGGAGACCTTCCGGGGACGGCAGCTGCACACGGCGCGGTACCCGGGGCCGGAGGCCTTCGCCGGGCTCCGGGTGATCGTGGTGGGCGGCGGGGCGTCCGCCACCCAGCACCTGCTGGAGATCGCGGAGCACGCCGCCGCGACCACCTGGGTGACCCGGCGCGAGCCGGTCTTCCGGGAGGGTTCCTTCGGCGAGGCCGAGGGCCGGGCGGCCGTCGCCCTGGTCGAGGAGCGGGTCCGGCGGGGGCTGCCGCCGCGGAGCGTGGTCTCGGTGACGGGGCTGCCCCTGAACGACGCGATCCGCGCGGGGCTGGCGAACGGCGTCCTGGACCGGCAGCCGATGTTCGAACGGATCACGCCGACCGGGGCCGTCTGGGCGGACGGCCGCACGGTCGACGCGGACGTGATCCTGTGGGCGACCGGCTTCCGGCCGGCGATCGACCACCTGGCCCCACTGCGGCTGCGGGGGCCCGGCGGCGGCATCCGACTGGAAGGGACCCGCGCCGCCCTCGACGACCGCGTCCACCTGGTCGGTTACGGGCCTTCGGCCTCGACGATCGGCGCCAACCGGGCCGGCCGCGCCGCGGTGACCGAGATCCGCCGCCTCCTCGACGCCGGGCCCGCGCGCACCCCGGAGGCGGTCACGGCGCCGGTCGCCGAAGCGGTCGCCGAGCCGGTCACGGTCTGAGCGAGCCGTCGCGCGGCCGCCCCTCCCTCTCCGGCGGCCGCACCCCCGCCCCGGGCACGTACCGCGAGCCCCCCTCCGGTGCGTACCGCGAACCGCTCTCCGGCACGTATCGCGAGCCGCCTTCCGGCGCGTACCGCGAGCCGCCCTCCGGCGCGTACCGCAGCCCCTCCTCCAGGTAGACGGCGCTCCGGGTGAGGAGGACCTGGGTGAGGACGTCGTGGGCGAGGGCGAAATGCCGCTCGTCCGGATGGGTGGTCAGCCGGATCTCGACCCAGGCGTCGTCGAAATCCACCCCGGTCACCCGGGCCAGTCGTCTGGCCTGCCAGGAGGTGATGGGAGACCAGATCCAGCGACGTCGTCTGAGCTGCTTCATGCGCTGCCCAACGAGTCGACGACCCTCGCGATACCACTCAAATCGGTCGATATCTCTACACATACGGCGGCGCCGCCGGTCCCCTGGGACGGGGAACCGGCGGCGCCGTGAACTGCGAGCGTCAGACGAGCCAGCCCAGGAAGTGGAGGACGCCGGCGAGCAGATCGGTGATGACGTTCATGGTGGTGCTTCTCCTCGTACAGGTGTTTCGTGGGACAGCGCAGTCGCGGTCTGCAGCCCGTCGCTTGCGCACCGTAATCATCCGACGCCGTACGGGAGTTGAGCAACGAATCCGGGGACGATCACACGTTCGTGGGAACAACCGCTCCCACGTTCGCCTGTTCGTCGCGGCGGACCAGGGCGGCGTACGTGCCGTCCCGGGCCATCAGCTCCTCGTGGGTGCCGCTCTCCGCGATCCGGCCCGCCACCAGGACGACGATCCGGTCGGCGTCCCGGACGGTGGAGAGGCGGTGGGCGATGGTGATCGTGGTGCGCCCGGCGGAGAGGGCGTCGATGGCCTGCTGGACCGCTCGCTCGGTGCGGGTGTCGAGGGCGCTGGTCGCCTCGTCGAGGATGAGCACCGGCGGGTCGCGCAGGATCGTGCGGGCGATGGCGAGCCGCTGCTTCTCGCCGCCGGAGAAGCGGTGGCCGCGCTCGCCGACGAGGGTGTCGTACCCGTCGGGCAGCGAGGCGATGTGGTCGTGGATCTGGGCGGCCCGGGCGGCGGCCTCGATCTCCGCGTCGGTCGCGTCGGGCTTGGCGAAGCGCAGGTTGTCGGCGACGGAGGCGTGGAAGAGGTACGTCTCCTGGGAGACGACGCCGACGGCCGCGGCGAGGGTGTCGAAGCCGAGGTCGCGGACGTCGACGCCGTCCAGGGTGACCCGGCCCTCGGTCACGTCGTACAGCCGGGGCACCAGATGGCTGAGCGTGGACTTGCCGGAGCCGGTGGGGCCGACGACGGCGAGGCTGCCGCCGGCCGGCACGGTGAGGTCGATGGAGTCGAGGGTGGGGCGGCCGGTGCCCTCGGGGTCGTACCGGAACCCGACCCCCTCGAAGCCGATCTCGCCGCGGACGGGGCCGAGGCGGACGGGCTCCTCGGGCTCGGTGATGTCCACCGGGAGGTCGAGGTACTCGAAGATGCGCTGGAAGAGCGCGAGCGAGGTCTGCATCTGCACGCCGGTGGAGAGCAGGCTCACGGTGGGCCGGAAGAGGCCCTGCTGGAGCGAGACGAAGGCGACCAGGGTGCCGAGCGATATCGCGGCGCCGCCGGCCTGGAGGGCGAAGCCCGCCGCCCAGTAGAGCAGGGCGGGCATGGCGGCCATGACGATGCCGATGACGGACATCCGCCAGCGGCCGGCCATGGAGGAGCGCACCTCCAGGTCGACGAGGCGCTCGGACTCCCTGGCGAAGGTCTCGGTCAGCGAGTCGGCGCGGCCCATGGTGCGGCCGAGGAGGATGCCGCTGACGGAGAGCGACTCGGTGACGGTCGCCGCCATGGCGGCCATCTGCTTCTGGCGCTGGGCGGTGATCCGCTTCCGCTCGCCGCCGACCCGCCGGCTGATCCAGACGAAGACGGGGAGCAGCAGGAGCGAGAAGAGGGTGAGCCGCCAGTCGAGCGCGAGCATGGCGACCACGGTCGCGACGACGGCGGTGAGGTTGGAGACCAGGGAGGTGGCCGTGGAGGTGACGGTGGCCTGCATGCCGCCGATGTCGTTGGCGATCCGGGACTGGACCTCGCCGGTCCGGGTCCGGGTGAAGAACGCCAGCGACATCCGCTGGAGCCGGCCGTAGACGGCGGTGCGCAGGTCGTGCATGACGCGCTGGCCGACCGTGGTGGAGATCAGGGTCTGGAGCACGCCGAAGACACTGGTCAGCACGGCGGTGGCGATCATGCCGAGGGCGAGCAGGCCGAGCAGCCCGGTGCGCCCCTCGGGGATCGCGGTGTCGAGGATCTCCTTGAGGAGGAACGGGGAGGCGACCGAGACCAGCGAGGCGGCGCCGACCAGCAGGCCGACGAGCGCGAGGCGGGCGCGGTAGGGGCGGAAGAGGGCGAGGATGCGCCGCAGCTGGGCGGGCTCCTTCGGCTGCGCGGGATCGCGCGGCGGGGGTGTCCAGGTGGACTCGTCGTGGGGGCGCATGGGCTCCTTCGAGGGGTTCGGGACGTGCGGGCGCACCTCGCCCGGGGGCGCACCTCGCACGAGGATGCACATCGGACTGTAGCTCACTCTTACCTATGTTCACAATGAACCAGGTCCTGCTATCGTTCCCGCATGAACTCCCCCGCCGTGAGCGCCCCCGACCCCGACGGGCTCCTCGCCGAGCAGCTGCTCCGGCTCACCCGCCGGCTCCACCGCATCCAGAAGCGCCACCTGGAGCCGGTCGGCATCACCCCGGCCCAGTCCCGGCTGCTGCGCCTGGTCGCGCACTACGGCGACGCCCCGCCCCGGATGGCCGACCTCGCCGCCCGCCTGGAGGTCGTCCCGCGCGCCGTGACCAGCCTCGTCGACGGCCTGGAGGCGGCCGGGCGGGTGCGCCGGGCGCCCGATCCGGCCAACCGCCGGGTGGTGCGGATCGAGCTCACCGACGAGGGACGCGCCACGCTGCGGGAGCTGCGCAGCGCGCGCCGGGCCGCCGCAGAGGACATCCTGGCTCCATTGACCGCCGATCAGCGCGAGGTGCTCGGGGATCTGCTGACCGCCCTGGCCGGGCCCGCCCCGGAGGGCGGCTGCTGACGCCGGCGCCCGCGCCGAGGGGAGCCGTGCCATGCCGCTGCTGGAACCGAACCCGCGGGCCCTCGGTCCGGGCCGGAAGCGGGCCCCGGCCCCCGACCGGGTCCCGGACCTCCAGGCGCGGGGCACCCCGCGGCGGCTGCGCGAGGAGCTGGCGGCGCTGATCGGTCCGGAGAAGGTGCTCTCGGGCGTCTCCGACCTGGTGCGGTACGCCTCCGACGCCAGCCCCTACCGGTTCCTGCCGCAGGTGGTCGTGGTCGCCGAGGACGTCGACGACGTCTCCGCCGTGCTGTCCTACGCGCGCGGCAAGGGCCGCGAGGTGGTCTTCCGGGCCGCCGGGACCAGCCTCAACGGGCAGGCGCAGGGCGAGGACATCCTCGTCGACGTCCGCCGCCACTGGGCGGGCGTCGAGGTCCTGGACGGCGGCGCCCGGGCCCGGATCCGCCCCGGCACCACCGTCGTCCGCGCCAACGCGGCCCTCGCCCCGTACGGGCGGGTCCTCGGCCCGGACCCGGCCAGCGCGGTCGCCTGCACCATCGGCGGGGTCGTCGCCAACAACGCCTCCGGGATGACCGCCGGCACCGCCCGGAACTCGTACCGGACGGTCTCCTCGCTCACCTTCGTGCTCCCGAGCGGCACTGTCGTCGACACCGCCGACCCGGCCGCCGACGAGGAACTGGCCCGCGCCGAGCCCCGCCTCCGCGCGGGGCTGCTCGCCCTCAAGGCCGAGATCGAGGCCGACCCGGAGCTCACGGCCCGGATCCGCGCCAAGCACACGATCAAGAACACCAACGGCTACCGCCTCGACGCCTTCCTCGACGGCACCACCCCGGTGGAGATCCTGCGCGGGCTGATGGTCGGCTCCGAGGGCACCCTCGGCTTCCTCGCCGAGGTCGTCTTCGACACCCTCCCGCTCGACCGGCTGGTCTCCACCGCCCTGCTCTTCTTCCCCACCCTGCCCGCCGCCGCCGCGGCCGTGCCCCGCTTCGTCGAGGCCGGGGCGCTCGCCGTCGAGCTCATGGACGGCAACACGCTGCGGGCCTCGGTGAGCGTGGCCGGCGTCCCGGCCGACTGGGCGGAGCTGCCCCGGGACACCACGGCGCTGCTCGTCGAGTTCCGGGCCCCCGACGAGACCGCCCTGGCCGCGTACGAGCGGGCGGCGGACGAGGTCCTGGCCGGGCTCGACCTGGTCGCCCCGGTCCCCTCCGCCGACAACGCCTTCACCCGCGACGCGGGGACGATCGCCCGCCACTGGAAGGCCCGCAGGGCCTTCGTGACGGCCGTCGGCGGCTCCCGCCCCTCCGGCACCACCCTGATCACCGAGGACTTCGCGGTGCCCCCGGCCCGGCTCGCCGAGGCCTGCGCGGAGCTGCTCGACCTCCAGGCCCGGCACGGCTTCGACGCGGCCGTCGCCGGCCACGCCGCCCACGGCAACCTGCACTTCCTGCTCGCCTTCGACGCCGCCGACCCGGCCGACGTCGAGCGGTACGCCTCCTTCATGGCCGACTTCTGCAAGCTCACCGTCGAGCGGTTCGACGGCTCGCTGAAGGCCGAGCACGCCACCGGCCGCAACATCGCCCCCTTCCTGGAGCTGGAGTGGGGCCCGAAGGCGACCGAGCTCATGTGGCGGACCAAGGAACTCATCGACCCCGAGGGGGTCCTGGCCCCCCGGGTCGTCCTCGACCGGGACCCCCAGGCGCACCTGCGCGGCCTGAAGACCATCCCGGCCGTCGAGCGGATCGCCGACCCGTGCATCGAGTGCGGCTTCTGCGAACCGACCTGCCCCAGCCAGGACCTGACGACCACTCCGCGCCAGCGGATCGTGCTGCGCCGGGAGATGCTGCGGCAGGCCGACGGCTCCCCCGTCGAGCACCGGCTCCTGGAGGCGTACGGCTACGACGCCGTCGACACCTGCGCCGGCGACTCCACCTGCAAGCTGGCCTGCCCCGTCGGCATCGACACCGGCGCGCTGATGAAGGAGTTCCGGCACCGGCGGCACTCCCCGCGCGAGGAGCGGATCGCCGCCCTCGCCGCGAAGCGCTTCCGGGCCGTGGAGACCTCGGCGCGGCTCGCCGTGGGCGCCGCCGGGCTGCTGGGCGACGGCTTCCTGGAGCGGGTGACCGGCCTCGCCCGCAAGGCCGTCCGGCCCGACCTCGTCCCCGAGTGGCTGCCCGAGATCCCCGGCGCGGCGCCCCGCCGGCTGCCCCGCACCCACCGCCCGGCGGCCGCCGCCGTCTACTACCCGGCCTGCGTCAACCGCATCTTCGGCAACCCCGAGGGGACCTCCGGCCCCTCCCTCCCGGAGGCCGTCGTCACCGTCTCGGCGCGGGCCGGCCTGCCCGTGTGGATCCCGGACGACGTGACCGGCACGTGCTGCGCCACCATCTGGCACTCCAAGGGGTACGAGGAGGGCGACGCGCTGATGGCCAACCGGATCGTCGAGGCCGCCTGGGGCTGGACCGCGGGCGGCCGGCTCCCGCTGGTGGTGGACGCCTCCTCCTGCACCCTGGGCATCGCCCACGAGGTCGTCCCGTACCTCACCGACGACAACCGCGCGCTGCACGCCGAACTGACCGTCGTGGACTCCCTGGTGTGGGCGGCGGACGAGCTCCTCCCCCGGCTGGAGGCGCGCCGCCGGGTGGGCTCGGCCGTCGTCCACCCCACCTGTTCGATGCGGCACCTCGGCGACACCGGCCACCTCACCGCCGTGGCGGAGTTCTGCGCGGAGGAGGTCGTCGTGCCGGCCGACGCCGGCTGCTGCGCCTTCGCCGGCGACCGGGGCATGCTCCATCCCGAGCTGACGGCCTCGGCGACGGCCCGCGAGGCCGCCGAGGTCACCGCCCGCCCCTTCGACGCGCACCTCTCGGCCAACCGGATGTGCGAGATCGGCATGGACCGCGCCACCGGCCGGCGGTACGCCTCCGCCCTCCTCGCCCTGGAGCGGGCCACCCGTCCCTGACCCGCCGGCCGCCCCGGACGCGCCCCGGACCAGGGGCGTCCGCGCCCGGCCCCGCCCGCGAGCTGGCCGTCCCCCGCTACTCGCAGAACACCCACATCGGCCAGTACCCCGAGTACGACAAC
>NZ_JBEZUZ010000100.1:0-26959 GCF_040636735.1 Streptomyces sp. NPDC035033
GTGGTGGTGGTGGGGGGGGGGGTGTTGTTGGCGGGGCGCGTGGGGGGGGGGGGGGTGGGTGCGGGCGACCCCCAACCCGTGGCCCCCCCCCCCCCGGCCCCCCGGGGCGGGCCGGACCCCCCCCCCGGGGGCGCCCCGCCGGCGGCGTCGGCGCCTTCCGCCGGGGCGGTGCCGGTGAACCAGTGGGTGCGGACGGCGTCCGTGGGCCGCGGTTCGCCGAGCGCGTCCAGGCCCCAGGCGGCCAGGGCCTCGACGACCGGGCGCAGTTCCGCGCCGCGCGGGGTGAGCTGGTACACCGTCGCGTTGGCGGGGCGCTCCAGGCGGCGGCGCTCGACCAGTTCCTCGCCCTCCAGCTGCTTGAGGCGGCCGGCGAGGATGTCGGTGGAGACGCCCGGGAGGTCGGCGTGGAGGTCGGTGTACCGCCGCGGGCCGTGCAGGAGCTCCCGGACGATCAGCAGGCTCCAGCGCTCCCCCACCGCGTCCAGGGCACGGGCGACGGCGCAGTACTGGTCGTAGCTTCGGCGTGGCATGGGGGCCAGCATAGCCAAAAGGTTGGACTTTCCAAGTAGGTACTTGGTAGAACGAAGCAGCCACAGCGGCACGGATGACGGTGACGGTCGGGAGGCCGCAGATGAGTTTTCGACAGTCCAGCAAGTTGAAGGACGTGTGCTACGAGATCCGTGGCCCGGTGGTCGACCAGGCCAACGCCCTGGAGGAGGCCGGGCACAGCGTGCTGCGGCTGAACACCGGCAACCCGGCGCCCTTCGGCTTCGAGGTGCCCGAGGAGATCCTCCAGGACATCATCCGCAACCTGCCCCGCGCGCACGGCTACAGCGACGCCCGGGGCATCCTGCCCGCCCGGCGCGCGGTGGTGCAGTACTACCAGCAGCGCGGCGTCACGGGCGTCACGGTCGACGACGTCTACCTGGGCAACGGCGCCTCCGAGCTGATCCAGATGGCCGTGCAGGCGCTGGTGGACGACGGCGACGAGGTCCTGGTGCCGATGCCCGACTACCCGCTGTGGACGGCCGTGGTCCGGTTCGCCGGCGGCCGGGCGGTGCACTACCTGTGCGACGAGGAGGCGGACTGGTTCCCCGACCTCGACGACATCGCGTCGAAGATCACCGACCGCACCAAGGCCATCGTCGTCATCAACCCCAACAACCCGACGGGCGCGGTCTATTCGAAGGAGCTCCTGGAGGGGATCCTCGAACTCGCCCGCCGCCACGGCCTGATGGTGCTGGCCGACGAGATCTACGACAAGATCCTCTACGACGGCACCGAGCACCACTGCCTGGCCGCGCTCTCCGACGACGTGGTGACGCTCACCTTCAACGGCCTCTCCAAGTCCTACCGCGTGGCCGGTTTCCGCAGCGGCTGGCTGGTCGTCTCCGGGCCCAAGGAGCAGGCCGAGGACTACCTGGAGGGCCTGACCATGCTGGCCGGGATGCGGCTGTGCCCGAACGTGCCCGCCCAGTACGCCGTCCAGGCCGCGCTCGGCGGCCGGCAGTCGATCCACGACCTCACCCTCCCCACCGGCCGGCTCACCGAGCAGCGCGACGTCGCCTGGCGGGCGCTGAACGAGATCCCGGGCGTGAGCTGCGTCAAGCCCAAGGGCGCGCTGTACGCCTTCGCCAAGCTCGACCCCGCCGTGCACAAGATCGTCGACGACGAGCGGCTCGTCCTCGACCTGCTGCTGCGCGAGAAGATCCACCTCGTCCAGGGCACCGGCTTCAACTGGCCGCGCCCGGACCACTTCCGCTTCGTCACGCTGCCGCGCGCCGACGACCTGGAGACCGCGATCAACCGCATCGGCCGCTTCCTCTCCACCTACCGCCAGTAGCGGGCCCCGCGTCCGTCACGACGTCCGGCGCTCCTTCCCGGTGAGCGGGAAACGGGTCATGCGCCGGGCGGCCCCTCCCTGCGAGGCTCCGGTCCGCTGAGCTTCCACGCCCGCGACCCGGCCGAGGGGCGGGCCCGCAAGGAGGTCGTGACCGATCATGAAGGGCGTATGGACGCTGGCCCGGCTCGCGGACCGGGCGGCGCAGACGTACGGGGACGAGGAGGCCCTCGTCTTCGGCGGGGACCGCTGGAGCTTCCGGGAGCTGCGCGACCGGGTGGACCGGGCGGCGCGCGCGGTGATCGCCCGGGGCGTGCGCCCCGGGGACGCGGTCGCCGTCTGGGCGCCGAACAGCGCCCGCTGGGTGGTGGCCGCGCTCGGCGCGGTCACGGCCGGCGCGGTGCTCGTCCCGGTCAACACCCGCTACCGGGCCGCCGAGACGGCCGACATCCTGCGCCGCTCCCGCGCCCGGCTGCTCTTCACGGAGCACGACTTCCTGGGGACGGACTACCGGGCGCTGCTCGCCGGCTCCGGCGAGGAACTGCCGCTCCTGGAAGGGACGGTGGCCCTGCACACGGAGGACTGGACGGACTTCCTCGCGGGCGCCGGGGAGGTGACGGAGGCCGAGCGGCTCGCCCGCTCCGCGGCCGTCCGCCCCGGCGACCCCGCCGACGTCCTCTTCACCTCCGGGACCACCGGGCGGCCCAAGGGGGTCCCCGCCACCCACGGGCAGAACCTGCGGGTGTACGACGCCTGGGCGCGGACCGTCACGCTGCGGCGCGGCGACCGCCACCTCCTGGTCAACCCGTTCTTCCACACCTTTGGCTACAAGGCGGGTGTTCTCGCCTGCCTGCTGCGCGGCGCGGCGATCGTGCCCGAGCCGGTCTTCGACGCGGCGACCGTGCTGCGCCGCATGGAGGAGGAGCGGATCTCCGTCCTCACCGGGGCGCCCACCGTCTTCACCTCGCTGCTCCACCACCCGGACCGCGAGGCGTACGACCTGGGGGCGATGCGGATGGCGGTGACGGGCGCGGCGAACATCCCGACGGCGCTCATCGAGCAGATCCGCACCCGGCTCGGCGCCCGGTCCGTCAGCACCGCGTACGGCCTGACGGAGGCCACCGGGGTGGTCACGATCTGCCCGCCGCACGAGTCGCCCGAGACCCTGGCCCGCAGCTCCGGCCCCGCGCTGGAGGGCACGGAACTGCGGGTGGACGCGCCGCCGGGCGAGCCCGGCGAGATCCTGACCCGCGGCTTCCACGTGATGGGCGGCTACCTCGACGACCCGGCGGCCACGGCCGAGGCCGTGGACGCGGACGGCTGGCTGCGCACCGGGGACGTGGGCGTGCTGGACGAGCGCGGTTTCCTGCGGATCACCGACCGGCTCAAGGACATGTACGTCGTGGGCGGGTTCAACGTGTACCCGGCCGAGGTCGAGCAGGTCCTGCGCGGCCACCCGGACGTGGTGGACGCGGCGGTCGTCGGCGCGCCGGACGGCCGGCTCGGCGAGGTGGGCGTCGCCTACTGCGTCCCGGCGGCCGGCGCCCGGCTCGACCCGGCGGAGCTGACCTCGTACACCCGGGAGCGGCTCGCCAACTTCAAGGCCCCGCGCGCCTTCCACGCCGTCCCGGCCCTGCCGCACAACGCGGCGGGCAAGGTCGACAAGGGCGCCCTGCGCCGGCTGGCCGCGACCACCACCAGATGAGGAGAGCGGATACGTGAACGACGGCATCACCAACGGCACGGACGTCGACGTCGTGGTCGTCGGGGCGGGCGTCACCGGCCTGTACGCCGTGCACCGGCTGCGCGGCCTCGGCCTGCGGGTGCGCGGCTTCGAGCGGGGCGACGACGTGGGCGGCGTGTGGTTCTGGAACCGCTACCCGGGGGCCCGCTGCGACGTGGAGTCCGTGGACTACTCGTACTCCTTCGACGAGGAGCTGCAACAGGAGTGGGACTGGAGCGAGAAGTACGCCGCCCAGCCCGAGATCCTGCGCTACCTGCGCCACGTCGCGGACCGCTTCGACCTGCGCCGCTCCTACTCCTTCGCCACCTCGGTCGTCTCCGCCGAGCTCGACGAGGAGGCGCTGGTCTGGACGGTGCGCACCGACCGGGGCGAGACGGTGACGGCCCGGTACTGCGTCTTCGCCCTCGGCTGCCTCTCGGCCACCCACCGGCCGGAGATACCGGGCCTGGCGGAGTTCGCCGGCGCCGTCCACCACACCGGCGCGTGGCCGCACGAGGACGTCGACCTCACCGGGCTGCGCGTCGGCGTGATCGGCACCGGGTCGTCCGGCATCCAGGCCGTCCCGCTGATCGCGGAACGGGCCGCGCACCTGACGGTCTTCCAGCGCAGCGCCAACTACAGCGTCCCGGCGGGCAACCGGCCGCTGGACGACGCGGAGCGGGCCCGGCAGAAGGCCGGGTACGCCGAGCGGCGGCGGCTCTCCCGGCTCAGCGGCGGCGGGTCGCCGCACGCGGCGCACCCGGCGCGGACCTTCGAGGTGTCCGAGGCGGAGCGGCGGGCGGCCTTCGAAGAGCGGTGGGAGCTGGGCGGGGTGCTGTACTCCAAGACCTTCCCTGACCAGCTCACCGACCGGGCGGCGAACGAGGCGGCCCGGGCGTTCTGGGAGGAGAAGGTCCGGGCGCTGGTGGACGACCCGGCCGTGGCGGACCTGCTCGTGCCGGCCGACCACCCGATCGGCACCAAGCGGATCGTCACCGACTCGCACTACTACGAGACGTTCAACCGGTCCGACGTGCGCCTGGTCGGGCTCCGGGAGAACCCGATCGAGCGGATCGAGGCCCGGGGCGTCGTGCTGGCCGACGGCACGCTGGTGGAGTTGGACGCGCTCGTCTTCGCGACCGGCTTCGACGCGATGACCGGCGCCGTGGACCGGATCGAGGTCCGGGGGCGCGGCGGCCGGCTCCTGAAGGACGCGTGGGCGGCCGGGCCGCGCACGTACCTGGGGCTCGGGACCGACGGCTTCCCCAACCTGTTCCACCTCACCGGGGCGGGCAGCCCGTCGGTCATGGCCAACGTGGTGCTCTGCGCGGAGCAGCACGTCGACTGGCTGGCCGACTGCCTGGACCACCTCCGGGCGCGCGGCCACCGGGCGATCGAGGCGCGGGAGGAGGCCGTCGAGGGCTGGGTCGCCGAGTGCCGGGACCGGGCGGCGGCCACCTTGTTCATGGAGGCGGACTCCTGGTACCTGGGCGCCAACATCCCGGGGAAGCCACGGGTGTTCATGCCGTTCATCGGCGGGTTCGGGGTGTACGGGGAGATCATCGCGAAGGTGGCGGAGGCCGGGTACGACGGCTTCGACCTGATCGGCTGAGCCCGCCCGGGAGACCGGAAGGGCCCCGTTCCGCCGGCCGGCGGGGCGGGGCCCTTCGTACGGGTCCTTCCGTACGGGTCCTTCCGTACGGGGTCAGACGAGCGCGTCGCGCAGGACGGCGAAGGCGGTGGCGCGGGCCCCGGCCGCCTCGGGGAGGGCCTCGGCCATGGAGAGGAAGCCGTGGAACATCCCCGGGTAGTGGTGGGTCCGCACGGCGACCCCGGCCGCGGCGAGGGCGGCGGCGTACGCCGTCCCGTCGTCGCGGAGCGGGTCGAGGCCGGCGGTGACGACGTGGGCGGGCGGCAGCCCGGACAGGTCGGCGCGGTCGAGCGGCGCGGCGTAGGGGTGGGTGCGGTCGGCGGGGTCCGGCAGGTACGCGTCCCAGTACCAGCGCAGGTGGTCGGCGGTGAGGAAGTACCCCTGGGCGTTCTCGCGGTGCGAGGGGCGGGAGCGGGTGGGGTCGAGCATCGGGTAGTAGAGCGCCTGGAAGGCGACGCGGGGGCCGCCCCGGTCGCGGGCGAGCAGGGCGAGGACGGTGGCGAGGTGGGCGCCCGCGCTGTCCCCGGCGACCGCCAGGGGGCGGCCCGGGTGGGCCGCCGCCGCCCACGCCAGGGCCGTGTAGGAGTCCTCGGGGGCGGCGGGGAAGGGGTGCTCGGGGGCGCGCCGGTAGTCGACGGAGACGACGGTGGCGCCGGTGGCGGCGGCCAGGGAGCGGCAGAAGCCGTCGTGCGAGTCGAGGTCGCACAGGACGAAGCCGCCGCCGTGGCAGAACACGACGACCGGGGCGTCCCCGTCCGGGGCGGGCCGGTAGACGCGCACGGGGACGCCGTCGGCGTCCTCGTCGGTGACGGCGGCGACGGGGACCCGCGGGGCGGGGGGCCGGGGGCGGGCGGCGAAGAAGGCCCGGACCTCGGCGATGTCGGTCATCTCCGTGCCGATCGGCGGGAACTGGGCGGAGGCCAGGTCGATGACGGCCCGGACCTCGGGGGCGGGGTGGGTCACGCGTCCGGGTCCTTCCCCGTGAGGGCGGGCATCCGGCCCGCCGACGCGCCGCCGTCGACGGCGAGTTCGGCGCCGGTGAGGTAGGAGGAGTCGTCGGAGGCGAGGAAGGCGACGAGGCGGGCCACCTCCTCGGGCTTCCCCACCCGGCCGAGCGGGGCGGCGGGGTGCTCCTCGGTGCCCAGGTGGGCGGTCATGGCGGTGGCGATGGCCCCGGGGTGGACCGAGTTGACCCGGATGCCGTCGGGGCCGAGTTCGATCGCGGCGGTCCTGGTCAGGCCGCGCAGCCCCCACTTGGCGGCGCCGTAGGCGCCGTGGCCCCAGATGCCCTGGAGGCCGGCCTGCGAGGACATGTTGACGATCGACCCGCCGCCGGAGGCCCGCATCGCCGGGACGGCGGCGCGGATGCCGAGGAACGGGCCGGCGAGGTTGACCCGCAGGAGGACGTCGAGCCGGGCCGGGTCCTCCTCCTCGATCGTCGACGTGGTGTAGACGGCCGCGTTGTTGACGAGGACGTCGAGGCGGCCGAAGCCGTCCACGGCGGCGGCGACGGCCGTCCGCCAGCCGGTCTCGTCGGTCACGTCGTGACGGACGAAGCGGGCGGCGGGGCCGATCGAGGCGGCCGTCCCTTCGCCGGCCTCCGCCAGGACGTCGGTGAGCACGACGCGGGCCCCGAGCGCGGCGAACAGCCGCGCCTGGGCCGCGCCGATACCCCGGGCCGCGCCGGTGACCAGCGCGACCTTTCCGGTCAGGTCCACGGGCATCAGCTGTCCTTCCGGTCGGACGGGACGGGGGGAGAGAACACCGGGCCGGCGGTCCAGCCGCCGTCGACGGCGAGCTCGGCGCCGGTGACGTACGAGGCGGCGGCGGAGAGCAGGAAGACGACGGCGCGGGCGATCTCCGGCGGCTCGCCGGCCCTTCCCGCGGGCGCGCCCGGGAAGCCGCCCGGGCCGGCGCCGATGCCGAGGTGGGCGGTCATCGGGGTGTGGATCACGCCCGGGTGGACGGAGTTGACGCGGATGCCCTCGGCGGCGAGTTCGACGGCGGCGACCTTGGTGAGGCCGCGCACCCCCCACTTGGCCGCGCCGTACGCGCCGGTCAGGGGCAGGCCCATGAGTCCGGCGGCGGACGAGACGTTGACGACCGAGCCGCCGCCGGCCGCCCGCAGGGCGGGGATCACCGCCCGCATGCCGAGGAAGACGCCGGTGAGGTCGATGTCGAGGACCCGCCGGAAGGCGGCGGCGGGCTGCTCCTCGATGCGGTGCGAACCGCCGGACACCCCGGCGTTGTTGACGAGTCCGTCCACCCCGCCGAAGGCTTCCGCCGTCGCCGCCACGACGCGCTCCCAGTCGTCCTCGGAGGTGACGTCGTGGCGGAGGAAGCGGGCGGCGTCGCCCCACTCCCGCGCGGTCGCCCGCCCTTCCTCCTCCAGGACGTCGGTGAGCATCACCCGGGCGCCGGCCCCGACGGCGGCGCGGGCGGCGGCCGCGCCGAGCCCCCGGGCCGCGCCGGTGACGATGACGGTCCTGCCGCGCAGGGCGTCCGGCGGGTACGCGGCCGCCGCCGCGCCTCCCGCGCTCACGCGCCCGCTCCCGTACCCGTGCCCGCTTGCGCGATGTGGTCGACGGCGAGCCGGCCGAAGGTCATCGCGGGGCCGATGGTGGCGCCGGGGCCCGGGTAGGTCTCGCCCATCACGGCGGAGGAGACGTTGCCGGAGGCGTACAGGCCGGGGATGACGGTGCCGTCCTCGCGCAGGACGCGGGCGGTGGCGTCGGTGAGGAGGCCGCCCTTGGTGCCGATGTCGCCGGGGTGGACGGGGATCGCGTGGAAGGGGCCCTTCTCCAGCGGCGCCAGGTTGGGGTTGGGGAGGGTGGGGTCGCCGTAGTAGCGGTCGTAGACGCTGTCGCCGCGGTGGAAGTCCTCGTCCCGGCCGGCCCGGGCGAAGCCGTTGAACCGGTCGACGGTAGCGCGCAGCCGGCCGGGGTCGACGCCGATCAGCCGGGCCAGCTCCTCGACGGTGGCGGCCTGCTTGACGAAGCCGCTCTCGCGCCAGGGCCTGGGGAACGCCTGCCCCGGGAAGAGGCCCGTGAAGACGTACCGGGACCTGGCGGTGGCGTCGAGGATCAGCCAGGACGGCACGGCTCCGGCGCCGCCGCGCGCCTCGTGGGCGTACATGGCGTCGACGAACTCGTGGTACGGCGCGGCCTCGTTGGCGTACCGGTTCCCCTCCGCGTCGACGATCACCATGTTCGGGATGCCCCGGTCCGCGACGAGGAAGAACGGCTTCTCGCCGGGGGGCACGACGGTCGGCGCGCCCCACACCCGGTCCATCAGGTCGAGGGCGGCGCCGAGGGCGAGGGCCGGTTCGAGGGCGTCGCCGGTCTGGCCCTCGGCGGCGGCGCTCCACTCGGTGGAGGTGGGGCCGGGGAGGTACTTCTCGCGGAGCCGCTGGTCGTGGGAGAAGCCGCCGGAGGCGAGGACGACGCCGCCGGTGGCGCGGACGGCGAGCTCGCGCCCGTCGCGGGTGACCCGGACGCCGGCGACCCGGCCGTCCTCCTCGACCAGACCCGTCATGGGGGCGGAGAGCCAGAGTTCGCCGCCGAGCCGGTCGAGGGAGTACCGCATGCGGGCGATCAGGGCCTCGCCGAGGGAGAGCGGCTGCCGGCGGGCGAGCAGGTCGAGGGCGGCCCGGGCGCCGACCCGGACGGCGGTCCGGCGGCCGGCCCAGGTGCGGCCGACCATGTTGAGCTGCCGGAAGTCCTTGGAGGTGATGGTGAGGCCGTACGTGGGCAGGCCGGCGCGGCGCATGGTGGCGCGCTGCTCGGGGCCGAGCCTGCCCAGGTCGAAGACCCGCGGCTCGACGGAGCGGCCCTGCGGGTAGCCGCCGAGGCGCTCCGGGTAGTAGTCGGAGTAGCCGGGGGTGTACATGAAGCGGACGGCGGTCCGGTCGTGGAACTCCCGGACCATGCGCGGCCCGTGGACGAGGTACGCCTCCTTGCGGTCGCCGGAGACGCGGTCGCCGACGGTGGCGTCGAGGTAGGCGCGGGCCTTCTCGGGGGTGTCGCCGAGCCCGGCCCCGTCGAGGTGGAAGTTGTTCGGCACCCAGATGGCGCCGCCGGACAGGGCGGTGGAGCCGCCGTAGAGGTCGGTCTTCTCGACGACGAGGGCGGTCAGGCCGCGCAGCCGGGCGGTGAGGGCGGCGGCGAGGCCGGCGGAGCCGGAGCCGACCACCACCACGTCGTAGGTGTGGTCCCACGTGGTGTCCAACGCGTTCTCCTTGGGAGGGGTCCGTGGAAGAGGGGTCAGCGGCCGGTGACGAGGGCGTCGGTGAGGACCGGCGCGTCGTCGCGGTCCGCCGCGGTGGCGGTCAGCAGGTGGCCGTCGCGGGTGGACCAGAGGCGCAGCCGCAGGGTCTCGCCGGGGAAGAAGACCCCGGCGAAGCGGGTGCGGCAGCCGGTGACCGCGCCGGCGTCGCCGTCGTACAGCCGGTCGGTGACGGCCTTGACGGCCATGCCGAAGGTGCACAGGCCGTGCAGGACGGGCCGGTCGTAGCCGGCCCGCCGGGCGGTCGCCGGGTCGGCGTGCAGCGGGTTCCAGTCGCCGGTGAGCCGGTAGAGCAGGGCCTGCTGGCGGAGGGTGGGGAGCTCCAGGACCAGGTCGGGTTCCCGGTCCGGGGCGGGCGGGCGGCGGGCGGGGCCGCGGTCGCCGCCGAAGCCGCCCTCGCCGCGGACGAAGATCTCGTTGCGCTGGGTGAGGAGGGGGGCTCCGTCCTCGCCGAGGAGGACGGACTCCTGGACGACGACGGCGGCCCGCCCCTTGTCGTGCACGGCGGTCACGCGGGTGACGGCGGTGGCGCGGGCGGCGGCGGGCAGCGGCCGGTGGACGGTGATCTCCTGGCCGCCGTGGAGGACGGCGGCCAGGTCGATGTCGATCCCGGGGTGGTCGAAGACCTGGAAGCCGACCCCGCCGGTGCCGCCCGCGACCACCCCGAAGGTGGGCAGGACGGTCAGGCCCCGCTCGTGTCCCTCGTGGACGTACCGCAGTTCGCGCGGGTCGGTCTCGCGGGCGCCCGCGCCGAGCGCCAGGTGGTAGAGGCGCACGGCGCGGTCGTCCCAGACGACGGGGGTGCGGACGGGCGGGGCGGCGACCGCCCGCGCGGCGTCGATCGGCATCAGAAGGCCCCGACGGCGTAGCGGCTGCGGTAGTAGAGCAGCGGCCGGCCGTCCTCGCCGGCGTCGAGCGCGACGACCCGGGCGATGACCAGGTGGTGGTCGCCCGCCTCGTGGACGGAGTCCACCGCGCACTCGACGTGGGCGAGGGCGCCGTCGACGCGGACGGTGCCGTGCTCGCTCTCGTGCCAGGGCACGGACGCGAACTTGTCGGGGCCGCTGCGGCCGAGGGCGGCGCAGGTGGCCCGCTGGTCCTCGGCGAGGATGTTGACGCAGAAGCGTCCGGCCCGTTCGATCCCCGGCCAGCTGGTGGAGGCCCGGCCCACGGCGAGCATGACGAGCGGCGGGTCGAGGGAGAGGGAGGCGAAGGACTGGCAGGCGAATCCGGTGGGCCTGCCGTCGGTGAGGGCCGCGACGACGGTGATGCCGCTGGCGAAGCGGCCCAGCACGTCCCGGAAGGCGGCGGGGTCGATCAGCCGTTCCACCGGTGGCCCCAGACGCTGTCGGCGGTGATCTCCTTGGCGACCCAGGTGGCGGGGTCGACGACGAGGCCGTCCCAGCCGTACTCGACCTGGAAGCCGCCGGGCGCCTGGGCGTAGAAGGAGACCATGCGGTCGTTGGTGTGCCGGCCGAGGGTGGAGGCGATCGGGATCCCGGCGGCGTGCATGCGGTCGAGGCCGAGGCCGACGTCGTCCAGGGTCTCCAGCTCCACCATGAAGTGGACGATGCCGGGGGGCAGCGCGCCGGGGTAGAGGCCCAGGCTGTGGTGGCGGCGGTTGGGGCTGAGGAAGTGCATCAGGTGGAAGTCGCGCTGCTCGGTGGCGGTCGGGACGGCCTGCGGCGGCAGCTTCATGGAGTCGCGGAGCTGGAAGCCGAGCAGGTTCTCGTAGAAGTCGAGGGCGGCCTCGGCGTCCGGAACGGGCAGGACGACGTGGCCGAGGCCGAGGTCGCCGGTGACGAAGCGGTTGCCGTACGGGGTGGCGAGCGGGGTGTGGTCCTGGGCCTGGCCCCAGTAGAGCTCCAGCGGGTTGCCGCAGGGGTCGGCGAGGTGGATCAGGCCCTGGACGCGGCGCTCGGCGCACTCGGCGGCGTCGGCGGTCTTCACGGCGACGCCGGCGGCCTCCAGTGCGGCGGCGGCCTCGGCGAGGGCGCGGGCGCCGGCGAGCTCCCAGCCGGCGGCGAGGAGCCGGTCGCTCTCCCCGGTGCGGATCTCGATGCGGTACGCGCGGTCGTCCAGGCGCAGCAGGAGGGCGTCGTCGGTGCTGCCGGCGGCCTCCGTCATGCCGAGGAGGTCGAGAGTGTAGCGGCGCCACTCGTCGGGGCGGGTGGTCTCCAGGCGCAGGTAGCCGAGAGCGCGGATGTCCATGGGGTGCACCCTTCAGTGCGAGGAGGGGTCGGGGTCCGGGGTCCGGGGGTCGGGTCTCAGTGGGAGAAGAAGTCGAGGGCGAGGCGGTTGAACTCGTCGGCCTGCTCGGTCTGGGCCCAGTGGCCGCAGTGCGGGAAGACGTGCAGCCGCGCGTCCGGGATGGTCTTGAGGGCGACGAGGGCGCCGTCGAGGGGGTTGACCCGGTCCTCGCGGCCCCAGGTGAGCAGCACCGGCTGGGTGAGGCGGTGGGCCTCGCGCCAGAGCAGGGTGGCCTCGGCCCGTGCGGGGTCGGCGAAGGAGGCGGCCATCCGGGCGTTGCCGAGGCGGGTCTCGGGGTCGGTGGCGGAGGCGAAGCGCTCCTCGACGAGGGCGTCGGTGACGATCGCCGGGTCGTACGCCATCACTTCGAGGAAGGCCCGCATCTGCTCCCGGGTGGGCTCGGCGGCGGCGTTGAAGGCGAAGAGCCGCTTGATGCCCTCGGTGGGGTCGGGGGCGAAGAGGTTGACGGAGACGCCGCCGGGGCCCATGAGGAGGAGCTTGCCGGCCCGGTCGGGGTGGTCGAGGGCGAACCGGACGGCGGTGCCGCCGCCGAGCGAGTTGCCGACGAAGTGGGCCCTGTCGACGCCGAGTTCGTCCATGAGGGCGGCGACGGCGTGCGCGCTGGAGGTGAAGTAGTCCCGGTCGAGCACCGGCTTGTCGGAGCGTCCGTAGCAGAGCTGGTCGACGAGGAGGGTGCGGAAGCGGCCGGCGAAGGCGGGGAGGTTGCCGCCGAAGTTGCTCCAGCCGGAGGCGCCGGGGCCGCCGCCGTGCAGCATGATCACGACGGGGGCGTCGGGCGCGCCGTCGGGTCCCGCCTCGTGGTAGTGGAGGGTGAGCCCGGCCGCCTCGGCCGTGCGGGAGGTCGACGCGTAGGTGAGGGCGGTCATGCGGGGTGTCCCTCTCAGGCCATGGTGTCGTGGACGGGGATGCCGAGCGCGCACTGCCCGTACATGACGAGGGCCCGCTCGGGGTCGTTGGCGGCGTGGCCGCGGCCGGTGTGGGCGTCGCGCCAGGCGCGCTGGACGACGCCGGAGCCGGTGCGCATGGCGTTGCCGCCGGCGTTCTCCATCAGCAGGTCGACGGCGGCGACCGCGCGTTCGGTGGCGAGGACCTGGTCGCGGCGGGTGCGGATGCGCAGTTCCATGGGGAGTTCCTCGCCGCGCTCGGCGTGGGCGTACAGCTCCCCCATGTTCCGGGTGAGCTGGAGCCAGGCGGCGTCGATGTCGCTCGCGGCGCGGGCGATGCGGACCTGGGCGAAGGGGTCGTCGGCGACCTTCTGGCCGTAGCTGACGCGGAAGCGTTCCCGGGTCGCCTCGGCGTACGCCTCGTAGGCGCCCTCCGCGATGCCGACGATCGGGGTGGCGATGGTGGTGGTGAAGACGCCGGCGTACGGGAGCCGGTACAGGGGCTCGGGGTTGACCTCGTGGCCGGGGACCCGCAGGGCGGTGACCGGGCCGAAGCCGAGGGCGCGGTGCTCGGGGACGAAGACGTCGTCGACGACGACGTCGTTGCTGCCGGTGCCGCGCAGGCCGACGGTGTCCCACACGTCGTCGACGCGGTAGTCGGTACGGGGGATCAGGAAGGTGCGCATGTCGACCGGGTTGCCGTCGGCGTCCGGGACGAGGCAGCCGAGCAGGGCCCAGGCGGCGTGGTCGCAGCCGGAGGAGAAGTGCCAGCGGCCGGAGAGCCGGAAGCCGCCGTCCACGGGCGTCGCCCGGCCGGTGGGGGCGTACGAGGAGGCGATCCGGGCCTTCGGGTCCTCGCCCCACACCTCCTGCTGGGCGCGGGGGTCGTAGAGGGCGACGTGCCAGGGGTGGACGCCGAGGACGGAGGCGACCCAGCCGGTGGAGCCGCACGCCTTGGCGATCTCCTTGACCGCCGTGTAGTGGACCAGTGGGTCGGCGGCGCGGCCGCCGAAGGCCCTGGGCTGGAGCAGCTGGAAGAAGCCGGTGTCCTCCAGCTCCTTGACGGAGGCGTCGGGCACGCGCCGCAGCTCCTCGGCTTCGGCGGCGCGCTCGCGCAGTCCGGGGGCGAGGTCACGAACGGCTGCCAGGACGTCGTCGGCCATGGGGCATCCCCTTTTCGGGTCGTGGCGCGGGAAGTGCCAGGACCGTACGACGGGCCGTCGCCCGGTGAAATGCGCCGCTCCCACTGAGCGGGAAGCGGGGCGCCCGGGGCCGTCGGGGCTCAGACCATGGGGTCGTCGACGTCGAGGCCGAGGGCCGACCGTCCGTACAGGACGAGGGCGCGCTCGACGTCGTTGGCGGCCTGGCCGCGGCCGGTGTGCAGGTCGCGCCAGGCGCGGCCGAGGACGTCGTCGCCGCCGCGCAGGGGGCCGCCGGCGGTGTTCCCGCGGAGCAGGTCGACGGCGGTGACGGCGCGTTCGGCGGCGAGCGCCTGGTCGCGGCGGGCGCGGACGCGCAGCGCGGGCGACGGCTCCCGGCCGGCCCGGGCGGCGGCGTACAGCTCCGCGGTGTTGCGGGCGAGCTGGAGGCGGGCGGCGTCGATCTCGGCGGCGGCGCGGGCGAGGCGGACCTGGGCGAAGGGGTCCTCGGCGAGCCGCCGCCCGTGCGGCCGGCCCGCGGCGGCGCGGGCCCGTGCGACGTGGTGGTCGTGGGCGCCCTCGGCGATGCCGACCATGACGGTGGAGACGGCGGTGGTGAAGACGGCGGCGTAGGGCAGCCGGAAGACGGGTTCGGGGTTGACGTCGTGACCGGGGCAGCGCAGGGAGGTGACGGGGCCGTAGCCGAGGGTCCGGTGCGCGGGGACGAAGGCGTCGTCGACGACGACGTCGTTGCTGCCGGTGCCGCGCAGGCCGACGGTGTCCCACACGTCGTCGACGCGGTAGTCGGACCGGGGGACCAGGAAGGTGCGCATGTCCACCGGGGTGCCGTCGGCGTCGGCGACGACTCCGCCGAGCAGGGCCCAGGCGGCGTGGTCGCAGCCGGCCGAGAAGTGCCAGCGGCCAGAGAGCCGGAAGCCGCCGGCGGCGGGGGTGACGGTGCCGGTGGGGGCGTGCGAGGAGCAGATCAGGGCGGAGTCGGTCCCGGGGTCCGCCGCGTCCCACACCTCGTCCTGGGCGCGGGCGTCGAGCTGGGCGACGTACCAGGGGTGGACGCCGAGGGCGGCGGCGGCCCAGGCGGTGGAGCCGCAGGCGCGGGCGAGTTCGTGCACGGCGGCGTAGAAGACCGCGGGGTCGGCGGCGAGGCCGCCGTGCCGGCGGGGCCGGAGCAGCCGGAAGAAGCCGGTGCGGGTCAGCTCGGCGACGGAGGCGTCGGGGACCCGCCGCAGCTCCTCGGCCTCGGCGGCGCGCCCGCGCAGGACGGGGGCGAGGGCGCGGACCGCCGCGAGGACGTCCTCGTCGCGCATGCGTGTGCCTCTCGTGCCGTGCCCGTACCGGTGTGCCGGGAGCGAACCTACGCTTTACCGTTCCGAGACGGAACACCCCCTTCCCCGGGGCCGTCACGCTCTGGCAATCTCCACGCAATCCGGAGAGAGTGGACACACGGCGGGGCCGCGCCCCGTCGTGCCGTCCGTGTGGGAGGTGTGTCAATGACGACGAGCACCACCGAGCCCGTCATGGCCGGGGCCGCGCCCCTGTCCCTGCTGGAGAAGGCGGCGAAGGTGCTGAGCGCCTTCCAGAGCGCGGGGCCGCGGCTGACCCTGACCGAGGTGGTGCAACTGTCGGGGATCCGCCGCTCCTCCGCCCACCGCATCCTCGACCAGCTGGTGCAGCTGCGCTGGCTGGAGCGGGAGGGGCGCGACTACCGGCTGGGCATGGGAATGCTGGAGCTGGGCGCGACGGCCTCGCACCACAACCGGCTGCGCCGGGCGGCCCTCCCCCATCTGCACGCGCTGCACGAGTCGACGGGCCACCTGGTGCACTTCACCGTCCTGGACGGTGCGGAGGTGGTCTACCTGGAGCGGATCGGCGGCTCGGACGACTCCGGGGTGCCGTCCCGGGCGGGCGGCCGGCAGCCCGCGTACTGCACGGCGTCGGGCAAGGCGATCCTGGCCTTCGCCGAGCCGGCCGTGGTGGAGCAGGTGATCCGCGGCGGGCTGCGGCCCCGCACGCCGCGCACGATCACCCGTCCCGAGTCCTTCCGCGCCGAACTGGCGCTGGTCCGGGAGCGGGGCGTCGCCTTCGACCACGAGGAGGGGTACCGGAACGTGTTCTGCGTCGCCGCGCCGCTGCGCGGGGCGGGCCGGGCGGTCGCGGCGATCTCGGTGTGCGGCCACGGCGTCCACCGGGAGCTGGACCGGATCGCGCCCGTGGTGCGCGGCTGCGCCCGGTCGGTGTGGCGGTCGATGTTCGGGCCGGGGCGGCAGCCGGAGCGGCAGGTGCGGCCGAAGGGCCCGGAGGACCTGCCGGGCGTGCCGCGGCCGTCGATGGACAACATGATGGCCTGGCTGCGGTTCAGCGACTGGATGTGACGCCGGGACGGAGGACGGGAGGGGGCACCCGCGGCGCGGGTGCCCCCTCCCGTCAGTCGTAGCTGATCCCGACCCGTTCGGTGAGCGGGAGGGCCTGGCAGGCGAGGACGTAGCCGTCGCGGACGTCCCGGTCGTCGAGGACCTCGTTGCGGACCATCGTCACCTCGCCCTCGGTGATCCGGCAGGTGCAGGCGCTGCAGGCGCCCTCCCGGCAGGAGTACGGGGCGTCCACGCCGGCCGCGAGGAGCGCGTCGAGCAGCGGGGCGGCGGTCGGCCAGCCGACCGTGCGGGTCTCCCCGTCGAGCTCCACGACGACGGTGCCGCCCGCCCCGGCCGGGGCCGGGGTGGCCGGCGGGTCGAAGACGTCCCCGCTCAGCGAGAAGAACCGTTCCCGGTGCACCCGGTCGCCGGGGACGCCCAGGCCGCGGAGCGCCCGCTCGGCGGCGTCCATGAGGGGGCCGGGCCCGCAGAGGAAGGCGTCCCGGCCGGCGTACGGGGTGAGGGCGGCGGCGATCAGGTCGGGGGCGGGCAGGCCCTGGAGGGATTCCAGCCAGTGGAGCACCACCAGCCGGTCCGGGTGGTCCTCGGCCAGTTCCCGCAGTTCGTCCCGGAAGATGACGGAGTCCTCGTCGCGGTTGGCGTACCAGAGGGTCACCCGGCCCCGGCCGGCCGCGAGGACGGACTTGGCGATCGACAGGACCGGGGTGATGCCGCTGCCCCCGGCGACGAGGAGCAGGTCGGCGTCGAGGGAGCGGGGGGTGAAGGTGCCGGCCGGGGCCAGCACCTCCACCTCGTCGCCGGCCGTCAGGCGGTCGCAGATCCAGTGGGAGCCGTATCCGCCGGGCACCCGTTTGACGGTGACCTTGAGGGGTTCCCCGGTGTGCGGCGAGCTGGCGAGGGAGTAGCAGCGGGCGAGCGACCCGCCGTCCGGGCCGGGCAGCCGCAGGGTGAGGAACTGCCCGGGGAGGTACGGGAGGCGGCCGGCGCTCCCCGGCGGCTCCCGGAGCACCAGGGAGCGGGCGTCGGCCGTCTCCGTGACGACCTCGGCGACGCGGAGCCGGTGGGTGCGCGGCCGGGGGCCGGCCTCCGGCGGTGTCCCGGGGTCAGGCGTCGGTGCGGACATCGCCGACCCCCAGGGTGCCGTCGGTCACCGCGCGGTCGATGCTGCCGCGCAGCGCCCGGCAGGTCCGGATCCGGGCGGTGGTGCCGCCCTCGCCGGTCCGGCCGCGGAACTCCGCGCAGGCGACGGCCGCGTCGGCGGTCCACTGCACGGAGGTGTGGGCCGGGCTGAACTTCTCGCAGAGGACCTGGGTGCCGCAGGCCGCGCACTCCACCGGCCGCACGTCAGGACGCTCCGGTCGGGCCGGTGCCGGCGGTCCCGGCCGCGCGGCGGGCGAGGTTCTCGTCCACCTCGGCGCGCCAGGCCTCGTTGGCGCGACGGGTGTCGATCTCGAACTCGAAGCGGCGGGTCATCTCGTCCTTGACGTCGGCGGCGTCGACGTAGAACTGCTCGTACCAGCGGCGGAGCTGGTAGACCGGGCCGTCCTCCTCGGTCAGCAGCGGGTTGTCGATGCGGGTCTTGTTCTTCCAGATCTCGACGTCCTGCTCGAAGCCGACGGTGGCGCCCTCGGCGGTGAGGCGGGCGGCCTCGGCGGCCTGTTCGTCGGTCATGCCGGGGAGCCGGCGGACGATGGCGCCGTACTGGAGGAGGAAGCTGTCGGCGTCGATCGGGTAGTGGCAGTTGATGAGGACGATCTCCATCTCGGTGCCGCCGCCGACGTCGCTGTAGAGGTGGTCGATCATGTAGGAGGGGCCGTGGTAGGAGGCGTCGGAGCGGAGCCTGCCGGCGCTGAGGGTGCCGAGTTCCATGTCGCCGCGGGGGCTGCTCTCCATGTACTGGGTGGCGACGTGGCCGTCGAAGACGTTCTTGAAGTACTCGGGGAAGGCGTAGTGGACGTAGTAGAAGTGCGCCATGTCCACGACGTTGTCGACGATCTCGCGGCAGTGGGAGCCCTCGACGCGGAGGGTCTTCCAGTTCCAGTCGCTCCATTCGGAGGCCTCGGGGCCGTGGACGCCGGGGAGTTCGGGGATGGTGACGCCGGGCGGCGGCGGGTTGCCCTCGGGGTCGTTCCAGACGAAGAGCTGCCGGTTGCGTTCGAGGGTGGTCCAGGCGCGGGTGCGGGCGCGGGGCGGGACGCGGCGGGCGTACGGGATGCCGGCGCAGCGTCCGTCGCCCTTCCAGCGCCAGTCGTGGAAGGGGCAGGCGACGGCGTCGCCCTTGACGGTGCCCTGGGCGAGGTTGCCGCCCATGTGGGGGCAGTAGGCGTTGAGGACGTGGAGCGCGCCGTCGTCCTCGCCCCGGAAGACGACGAGCTTGGTGCCGAACGCCTCGATCTCGTGCGGCCGGCCGTCCTTGAAGCCGTCGGCGAGGCCGAGGCAGTGCCAGCCCCGGGCGAAGCGCGCGGGCGGGCGGCCGGCCTCGATGACCCGGACCTCGTGGTCGGTGGCGGTCATCTCGTCCCTCCTTGGGATGGGCGGTGCGGGGGAAGTGAAGTGACGGGTGGTCAGGGGTTATCGTTCGGCGGCGAGTTCGCGCGCGATGTCGATGAGCTGGTCCTCCTGGCCGCCGACGAGGCGGCGTTCGCCCGCGCGCAGCAGGATCTCCGCGCCGGAGACGCCGTACCGCTCGGCCTGCCGGTAGGCGTGCTTGAGGAAGCTGGAGTAGACGCCGGCGTGGCCCATGAGGAGGGCGAGCCGGTCGAGGCGGCACTCGTCGTCCATGACGGGGCGGACCACGTCCTCGGCGGCGTCGATGATCTTCAGTACGTCGACGCCGGTGCGGATGCCCATCTTGGCGCAGACGGCGACGAGGGCCTCGACGGCGGTGTTGCCGGCGCCGGCGCCGAGCCGGCGGGTGGAGCCGTCGATCTGGAGGGCTCCGGCCCTGACGGCGGCGATGGAGTTGCCGGTGCCGAGGGTCAGGTTCTCGTGGCCGTGGAAGCCGACCTGGGCGTCGTCGCCGAGTTCGGCCACCAGGGCCGCGACGCGGTCGGTGACGTCGTCCATGACCATGGCGCCGGCCGAGTCGACGACGTACACGCACTGGCAGCCGGCGTCGGCCATGATCCGGGCCTGCCGGGCGAGGTTCTCGGGGCTCGTGGAGTGGGCCATCATCAGGAAGCCGACGGTCTCCAGGCCGCGTTCGCGGGCGAGGCCGAAGTGCTGGACGGCGATGTCGGCCTCGGTGCAGTGGGTGGCGACGCGGCAGACGCCGGCGCCGTTGTCGTGGGCGGCGCGGATGTCGTCCTTGACGCCGAGGCCGGGGAGCATGAGGAAGGCGATGGCGGCCCGCCGCGCGGTCTCCACCGCCGCTTTGATCAGCTCCTGTTCGGGGGTCTTCGAGAAGCCGTAGGTGAAGGAGGAGCCGCCGAGTCCGTCGCCGTGGGTGACCTCGATGACGGGGACGCCGGCGTCGTCGAGGGCGGCGACGACGGAGCGCACGTCCTCGGTCGTGAACCGGTGGCGCTTGGCGTGCGAGCCGTCGCGCAGCGAGGAGTCGGTGATCCGGATGTCGAGGGTGTCCGAGTAGGGCATGCGGGTGCTCCTTACGCGCCGGGGGCGAGGAGCGCCTGGGCGAACTCCTCGCCGACCCGGGTGGCGGCGGCGGTCATGATGTCGAGGTTTCCGGCGTAGGGCGGCAGGTAGTCGCCCGCGCCCTCGACCTCCAGGAAGATCGCGACGCGCGCCATGCCGCCGTTCTCGGGGCAGGGGTCGTCGAACTGCGGCTCGCCGCGCAGCCGGTAGCCGGGGACGTACGAGGCGACCTGCTCGGCGACCTCCTTGACGGAGAGGGTGATGGCGTCCCGGTCGGCGTCCTCGGGAACGGCGCAGAAGACGGTGTCGCGCATGATGACGGGCGGGTCGGCGGGGTTGAGGATGATGATCGCCTTGCCGCGGGCGGCGCCGCCGATGGTCTCGATGCCGCGGGAGGTGGTGCGGGTGAACTCGTCGATGTTGGCGCGGGTGCCGGGGCCGGCGGAGACGGAGGCCACGGAGGCGACGATCTCGGCGTAGGCGACGGGGACGACGCGGGAGACGGCGTACACCATCGGGATGGTGGCCTGGCCGCCGCAGGTGATCAGGTTGACGTTGGGCCGGTCGAGGTGGGCCCGGAGGTTGGCGGGCGGGACGACGGCGGGTCCGACGGCGGCGGGGGTCAGGTCGACGGCCCTGATGCCGAGTTCGGCGTAGCGCGGGGCGTTGGCGCGGTGGACGCGGGCGCTGGTGGCCTCGAAGACGAGGTCGGGGAGTTCGCTCCCGGTGAGGAGGTGGTCGACGCCCCGGTGGGAGGTCTCCAGGCCGAGGCGGCGGGCGCGGGCGAGGCCCTCGCTGCCGGGGTCGACGCCGATCATCCAGCGGGGTTCGACGTGGTCGGAGCGGAGCAGCTTGTACAGCAGGTCGGTCCCGATGTTGCCGGATCCGACGATGGCGGCGCTCGCCTTGGTCCTGGTGGTCATCATCACCTCAGATGAAGGGGAGGGAGACCGGGCCCAGCCCGGTGAGGTCGGCGGTGAAGGTGGTGCCGGGCACGGCGTCGACGGCCCGGGTGCAGGAGCCGGGGAGCACCACGTGTCCCTTGCGCAGGGGGACGCCGAAGCGGGCCACGGTGCGGGCGAGCCAGGCGACGGCGGCCGCCGGGTCGCCGAGGACGGCGTCGCCGCGGCCCTCCGCGAGGAGTGCGCCGCCGGCGGTGAGGCGGGCCTCGACCGCCGTGAGGTCGAGGCCGCGCGGGTCGCGGCCCTCGCCGATGGCGTAGCCGGCGGAGGAGGCGTTGTCGGCGATGGTGTCGGCGATGGTGATGCGCCAGTCGCGGACGCGGCTGTCGATCAGTTCGAGGGCGGGGACGACCCGTTCGGTGGCGGCGAGGACGTCGGCGGGGGTGCAGCCCTCGCCGGGCAGGTCGTCGCCGAGGACGAAGCCGATCTCGACCTCGACGCGCGGGAAGCAGTAGCGGGCCGCCTCGACGGGGGTGCCGGGGGTCAGTTCCATGGTGTCGAGCAGATGGCCGTAGTCCGGTTCGCCGACGCCCATCATGCGCTGCATGACGGGGGACGAGAGGCCGACCTTGTGGCCGCGGACCTCGGCGCCGGCCGCGAGGCGGCGGCGGATGTTGACGAGCTGGATCTCGTAGGCGTCCACCGTGTCGATGCCGGGGTACGTCTCGCTCAGCGGGGCGATCGGGGTGACGGCGTCTTCGGCGGAGCGCAAGAGCTCGGCCGCCTCGTGTCTCTGGCGGTCCGTGAGCATGGCCGGTTCCCTCCTGCGGGCGACGGTGACCGTCGGGTGACGGTGACTGTCCGGGGAGGCTAGGCCGGGGCGGGCGGGGGGCGGGAGGACGGTTTCCCGGTGAGCGGGAAAGGCGCCGGGGGGTGCGGGACGGGGCCCGTGCCCCCCGGCGGGCCGGGTCAGCGCGCGCCGTACACCGGCCGCGGGGGTTCGGCGTCGGCGAGGAGCTTCAGGACCGCGTCGCCGGCCTCCGCCGGGGTCCAGCGGGCCCCCTTGTCGGCGGTGGGTCCGGGGCGCCAGCCCTCCATGACGGTGATGCGGCCGGCCTCGGCCTCGAAGACGCGGCCGGTGACCCCCTGTCCGGCGCCGGAGCCGAGCCAGACGACGAGCGGGGAGACGTTCTCCGGGGCCATGGCGTCGAAGCCGGGGCCGTCGGGGGCGGCCATGGCGTCGGCGAAGGTCCGCTCGGTCATCCGGGTGCGGGCGGCCGGCGCGATGGCGTTGACCTGGACGCCGTACGGGGCGAGTTCGGCGGAGGCGACGAGGGTGAGGCCGACGATGCCGGCCTTGGCGGCGGCGTAGTTGCCCTGGCCGACGCTGCCGAGGAGGCCGGCTCCGGAGCTGGTGTTGATCACCCGGGCGCGGGGCGCGCGGCCCGCCTTGGCCTCGGCGCGCCAGTGGGCGGCGGCGTGCTTGAGCGGCAGGAAGTGGCCCTTGAGGTGGACGCGCATGACGGCGTCCCAGTCGTCCTCGCCGAGGTTGACGAGCATCCGGTCGCGGAGGAAGCCGGCGTTGTTGACGAGGGTGTCGAGGCGGCCGAAGGCGTCCAGGGCGGTGGCGACGAGGGAGGCGGCGCCGGCGTCGGTGGCGATGTCGCCGCCGTGGGCGACGGCCTCGCCGCCGGCGGCCCTGATCTCCTCGGCGACGCGGGCGGCCGGGCCGTCCGGTCCGGGGCTGCCGTCGAGGCCGACGCCGAGGTCGTTGACGACGACCCGGGCGCCCTCGGCGGCGAAGGCGAGCGCGTGGGCGCGGCCGAGGCCGCGGCCCGCTCCGGTGACGACGACGACGCGTCCTGCGCAGAGTCCGGTCATGGGAGGGTCCTGCCTTTCAGGGGTGGTTGACGGTGGCGGCGTCGAGGAAGGCGGGGCGTTCCCCGCCGCCGTGCACGTGGAGGGCGGCGCCGGTGATGTACGCGGCGCGGTCGGAGGCCAGGAAGACGCAGGCGTCCCCGATGTCGGCGGGGTCGGCGAGCCGGCCGAGGGGGACGGTCCGGGCGACGGCGGCGACCCCGTCCTCGTCGCCGTAGTGCAGGTGGGCGAGTTCGGTGCGGACCATGCCGAGGACCAGGGTGTTGACGCGGACGAGGGGGGCCCACTCGACCGCCATGGAGCGGGCCAGGTTCTCCAGGCCGGCCTTGGCGGCGCCGTAGGCGGCGCTGCCGGGCGAGGGGCGGGTGCCGCTGACGCTGCCGATCATGGTGATGGAGCCGCCGTGCGGCTGGTGGCGCATCACCTCGTAGGCGGCGAGGGAGGCGGTGAGCGGGGCGGTGAGGTTGAGGGCGACGACCCGGGCGTGGGAGGCGGGGGCGCCGTCGCCGAGCAGCCGGTGGGGGGTGCCGCCGGCGTTGTTGACCAGTGCGTCGATCCGCCCGTGGTCCTCACGGATCCGCCGGAAGAGGGCGGTGACGGCGTCGGGGTCGCGCAGGTCGGCGGGGAGGAAGCGGGCGGTGCGGCCGGCCGCCTCGACGGGCCGGTCGGGGGGCCGGCGGGCGCAGGTCACCACCTCGGCGCCGGCGCCGAGGAGGGCTCGGGCGATGCCGGCGCCGACGCCCCGGGTGCCGCCGGTGACGACGGCGACGGAGCCGGACAGATCGATGGTCACGGACAAGGGACACCTCCCGCGGCGGGCTCGCCGCTGCTATCTTCCACCTAACAAACGTTTGGTGGAAAGGTAGCTGATCTGCTCATGGGTGTCTCCACCTCCGCCCCCGACGAGGGCGTCGCCGTCGTCACCGTCGACTTCCCGCCCGTCAACGCCCTCCCCGTGCGGGGCTGGTACGACCTGGCGGCCGCCGTGCGCGCCGCGGGCGCCGATCCGAAGGTCCGCTGCGTGGTCCTGGCCGCCGAGGGCCGCGGCTTCAACGCCGGCGTGGACATCAAGGAGATCCAGCGCTCGGCCGGCCCGGACGCGATCCTCGGCGCCAACCGCGGCTGCTACGAGGCGTTCGCCGCGGTCTACGACTGCGAGGTCCCGGTGGTCGCCGAGGTCCACGGCTTCTGCCTGGGCGGCGGCATCGGCCTGGCCGGCAACGCGGACGCGATCGTCGCCTCCGACGACGCCGTCTTCGGCCTGCCCGAGCTGGACCGGGGCGCCCTCGGCGCCGCCACCCACCTCGCCCGGCTCGTCCCGCAGCACCTCATGCGCACCCTCTACTACACCTCGCGCACGGTCACCGCCGAGGAGCTGCGCCGGCACGGCTCGGTGTGGGAGGTCGTCCCCCGCGAACGGCTGCGCGGGGCGGCCCTCGGACTGGCCCGGGAGATCGCCGCCAAGGACGGGCAGCTGGTCCGCCTCGCCAAGGCCGCCATCAACGGCATCGACCCGGTGGACGTCCGGCGCAGCTACCGCTTCGAACAGGGCTTCACCTTCGAGGCCAACCTCAGCGGGGTCGCGGACCGGGTCCGCGACGCCTTCGGCACGGACCGGGAGGAGCAGTCGTGAGCAAGGACAAGACGATGACCGCCGAGGAGGTCGTGGGCCGGCTCCGCAGCGGGATGACCCTCGGCATCGGCGGCTGGGGCTCCCGGCGCAAGCCGATGGCGCTGGTACGGGCGCTGCTGCGCTCCGACCTCACGGACCTGACCGTGGTCTCGTACGGCGGCCCGGACGTCGGACTGCTCGCCGCCGCGGGGAAGGTCCGCAAGCTGGTCGCCGCCTTCGCCACCCTCGACTCCGTCCCGCTGGAGCCGCACTTCGTCGCGGCACGGCAGCGCGGGACCCTCGAACTCGTCGAGCTGGACGAGGCGATGCTGATGTGGGGGCTGACGGCCGCCGTGCACCGGCTGCCCTTCATGCCCATCCGGGCCGGACTCGCCTCGGACGTCATGACCGTCAACCCCGCGCTGCGGACGGTGACCTCCCCGTACGGGGACCGCGAGGAGCTCGTCGCCGTCCCCGCCCTGCGCCTGGACGCCGCCCTCGTCCACCTCAACCGCGCCGACGTCCACGGCAACGGCCAGTACCTGGGCCCCGACCCGTACTTCGACGACCTCTTCTGCGAGGCCGCCGACACGGCGTACGTCTCCTGCGAGCGGATCGTGGAGACCTCCGAGCTGCTCAAGGACGCGGGGCCGCAGACGCTGCTGCTCAAGCGGGCGTTCGTCGACGGGGTCGTCGAGACGCCGAACGGCGCCCACTTCACCTCCTGCGCCCCCGACCACGACCGGGACGAGCGCTTCCAGCGGCACTACGCCGAGGCCGCCCGCGACCCGGAGAAGTGGCGGGAGTTCACCGCGCGGTTCCTCTCCGGCGACGAGGACGCCTACCAGGCCGCCGTGGCGGCCTTCCACGAGGAGGAGCGGGCATGAGCGGCACCGACACGGCCACGGCCACCCGGGCCGAGTACTGCGTGGTGGCGTGCGCCGAGGCGTGGCGGGACGCGGGCGAGGTGCTGGCCAGTCCCATGGGGACGGTGCCGATGATCGGCGCCCGGCTCGCCAAGCGCACCTTCTCCCCCGACCTCCTGCTCACCGACGGCGAGGCGCTGCTCATCGGCGACGTCCCGGCGGTCGGCGACGCGCCCGGCGTGGTGGAGGGGTGGCTGCCGTACCGGCAGCACCTGGCCCTGGTGGCCACCGGGCGGCGGCACGTGATGATGGGCGCCAGCCAGATCGACCGCCACGGCAACCAGAACATCTCCTGCGTCGGCGCCTGGGAGCGGCCCGTCCGCCAGCTCCTCGGCGTGCGCGGGGCGCCGGTCAACACCCTCAACAACCCGACGAGTTACTGGGTCCCCCGGCACTCGCCGCGGGTCTTCGTCGAGCGGGTCGACATGGTCTGCGGCGTCGGGTACGACCGGGCGGCGGCGGCCGGCCCGTCCGCCACCCGCTACCACCGGATCGCGGAGGTCGTCACGGACCTCGGCGTCTTCGACTTCGAGACCCCGGACCGGGTCATGCGGCTCCGCTCGCTCCACCCGGGCGTCACCGTCGAGGAGGTACGGGCGGCGACCGGCTTCGCGCTGGAGGTGCCCGAGGAGGTGCCGTACACCCGCGACCCCACGGCGGAGGAACTGCGGCTGATCCGCGAGGAGATCGATCCCCGGGGCCTGCGCGACCGCGAGGTCCGGGCATGATCGACGCCACCCTCGCCACCGCGTTCACCGCGCTCACCGGGGTGCGCCACCCGATCGTGCAGACGGGCATGGGGTGGGTCGCCGGGCCCCGGCTGGTCTCCGCCGCCGCGAACGCGGGCGCGCTCGGCGTCCTGGCGTCGGCGACCATGAGCGCCGACCGGCTGCGCGCCGCCGTCCGCGAGGTCAAGTCCCGTACGGACGCGCCGTTCGGGGTCAACCTGCGGGCCGACGCCGGGGACGCGGCCGAGCGGGTGGGGATCATCATCGACGAGGGCGTGAAGGTCGCCTCCTTCGCCCTCGCCCCCTCGCGCGAGCTCATCGCCCGCCTGAAGGACGCCGGGGTCGTCGTCATCCCGTCGATCGGCGCCCGCCGGCACGCGGAGAAGGTCGCGGCGTGGGGCGCGGACGCGGTCGTGGTCCAGGGCGGGGAGGGCGGCGGCCACACCGGCGGCGTCGCCACCACCGTCCTCCTCCCCCAGGTGGTGGACGCCGTGGACATCCCGGTGGTCGCCGCCGGCGGCTTCCACGACGGGCGCGGCCTGGTCGCCGCGCTCTCCTACGGGGCGGCCGGGGTCGCGATGGGCACCCGCTTCCTGCTCACCTCCGACTCGACCGTCCCCGACGCGGTCAAGGCCCGCTACCTGGCGGCGGGGGTCGGCGACGTCACGGTCACCACGAAGGTCGACGGGCTGCCGCACCGGATGCTCCGGACCGAGCTGGTCGACGCGCTGGAACGCTCCGGCCGGACCGCGTCGCTGCTGCGGGCCGTCCGGCACGCGGCGGCCTTCCGCCGGGAGTCCGGCATGAGCTGGCCCCGGATGGTCCGCGACGGCCTCGCGATGCGGCACGGCAAGGAGCTGACCTGGAGCCAGGTCCTGCTCGCCGCCAACACCCCCATGCTGCTCAAGGCGTCGATGGTCGACGGCCGCACCGACCTGGGGGTGATGGCCTCCGGCCAGGTCGCCGGCCTGATCGACGACCTCCCGTCGTGCGCCGAACTCGTCGACCGGATCATGGCCGAGGCGACGGCGGCGCTCCGCGCGCTCCCCCGCCCGGACTGACCGCCCGCCGCGCGCACGACGTCCGCCGGGGGTGCCCGAAGCGGTCGTTGATCGACTTGAAGCCGTCGAGGTCGCA